>JAQAZR010000179.1:0-6472 GCA_032127235.1 Deltaproteobacteria bacterium | reverse complement strand
CACCTTGCCGAGATAAACCCGTCCGGAATAGGCATCGACCGTCACCTCCATGCCCGGGGCGATGGCCTTCGTGGCCTCACCGGTGTTCAGGACAGCCGGCACCATGAACTCCCTGGCCAGCGAGGCCATGTGTCCGGTGATGCTGCCGGTGTCGGTGACGATCGCCCGGGCCTTGGGCATCACGAGGAAGTACTTCGGGTTCGGGCTCGCGGCAACCAGGATGCCGCCGTCGGGAAAAGAGAGCAGATCGTCATCTGTGCGCACGATGTGCGCCGGACCGCAACCGACGCCGGGGCAGGCAACATCGCCCCCCGAGATGACGACTTGGTAACCGGCAATCGCCTCGGACGCCTCGGCGTCCTGCTGCCGCGTGCTGCGGCCGACCACCTGCAGCGGGCGGGTCTGCAGGATGAACAGACGTCCCACGGAATCCAGGGCCCACTCGACGTCCTGCGGCCGCTTGAAATGCCTTTCCAATGCCACCGCGTACCCGGCCAGGGTTCTCAAATGAAATTCCGTGAGACAGGGCCGGCGCTGCAGCGCGGCATTGACTGTCTCTTCGACCAGACTGCCGTCGGCTTGGCCGACCAACTTCACCGGCTTGCTGGCGATCTTCGAGCCCAGGATCGCCGGCGGGTCGTCCTTGGAGAGGGTGTAGGAATCGGGGGTCACCTTCCCGTCAACCGCATATGGCCCCAAGCCCCAGACGGCGTTGATGATGACGTGATCCTCGATGATGTGAAAGGGGTGGCGACTGTACATCACACCGCTGGCAACCGACGGCACCATTTCGAGGCAGGCCGTGCTCATGGCGACCTCCTCGGCCGGAATGCCTCTGTGCAGGCGGTAGGTCACGGCCCGGGGGGTGTACAGGCTGGCCAGAATCTGCTTGTAGACGGAAATGACCTTGTCCGGCGCCACGTTCAACACGCTCAGGTATTGTCCCGCAAAGGAAAGGTCGCTGTCTTCGCCAATCGCACTGCTGCGCATGGAAACCCTGAGATCGGACAGAGACCGGCCGCACTCTTCGGCCAGCCGGTGGTGGGCCTCTAAAATGGCATCGACCAGATCTTCCGGGACGGTAGCTTCCAGAAATAGGTCCTGTATTTGTCGGCTGACCTCTAAAATGGACTGTGGATCGGCCGCATCGAGCGCCATGTTGGCTTTTTTGATGCTGTCCAGCAGGTCATTCACCTGCAAAATCCGGTGATAGGCGGCGGTCGTTATGGCATAGCCCCGCGGAATCGGCAAATGGACGCGGTTTGCGACTTCTCCGAGGTTGGCGATTTTACCGCCCACAAAATCGACCATCTCCCGGGTGATCCGGTCGAACGGCAGCACGACGTCTTTCATCTGCGGCGGCTGCTGGTCCAACAACCCGCGGATGCGGTTTTGAATGCCGTCCAGGACTTCGGTCAGCGCTGGAAATTTGCGGCCCGACAGTTCTTCCAGGTTCTGGATCATGCGGGCGGAATAAAAGACGCAGCGCGAGGACTGCGACCGCACATAGGTCATCCCGAAAATGTCTTCCCCGCGCAGCTTTTCTTCGATATCGGATATCAATTGCAGCAGTTCTGAATTGACCTGCAGCAAGGCCTTGAAGCTGGCATAGCGGGTCCTGAAGGTCGCCATCAAGCCTTGGTCGACCCGGGTCTCCCGACGATTTTTTTTAAAAAATGAAAACAGGCGCTCGAGCATGGCGAATCGTGTTGTCTCTCTAAATGAACTCGAAACTTGAAACGCGAAACCCGGAAGCCGGAACCAGTGGTGGCTTAAGAACCATGAGCGTTTAACTGACAAAACTGACCAAACCGACTCAACTGACACAACTGCTTTAGTACGAAGTATCATCACCCATCAGCAGGGACGTACCGGGTGGCTGGACCCTGCCCGACACGGACCATGATCCCTTTTTCCACCAAACCTTTCAGGTCGTAAAGGGCCGTTCGGGACGGCAGAGCGCCGCCGACCAGGTCCTGGTATTCACTGCGCGTCACCCCGCCCCGCTGCAAAATTTGTGGCAGGGCTTTCTCCTGCCGGACGTTCAGTTTCACGCCGGCCGGTGGACGATAGACGCTGACCGGCGCTGAAAGGTCAGCCGCTCCCGACTCATCCCCGGAATGCTCGCCGACGGAAGCGGCCGGTGTGAAGGGGTCGCCTTCCAGAAAGATGTCGTCGGCCTGAATAATGCTCCCCTCGGTCATCACCACGGCGCGCGTCAGGCAATTTTTCAACTCCCGGATATTTCCCGGCCATTCGTAAGCTTTCATCTTCTCCAAGGCCCCCCGGCTCAAGGCCACTCCCTCCTTGCCGGTCAGCCGTTCCATCTCCTTTAGAAAATAACCGGCCAGAAGCGGCAAGTTTTCATGGTGTTCACGCAAGGGCGGGGTGTGGATGCTGATCACCTTGAGCCGGAAATAGAGGTCGCTCCGGAATCGGTTTTGCTCGATCAATATCGAGAGGTCGAGGTTAGTCGCGGCAATCAGCCGCACATCGACATCGATTTCGCGGTCACTGCCGAGCGGTTTTATTTTCCGCATGGCAATGGCGCGCAGCAGCGACTGCTGGACGCTCATCGAGGCGGTCTGGATCTCGTCCAGGAAAAGGGTCCCGCCGTGGGCTTCGAGAAAAGCGCCTTTGCGGTCGCCCCTGGCCTCGGTAAAGGCACCCTTGACGTGCCCGAACAGGGTGTCCAGCAGCAGGTTCTCGTCCAGTTCCCCGCAGTTGATGGAAATAAACGGTTTAGCGCTGCGCGGGCTCAAATGATGGATGGCATCGGCCGCCAATTGCTTGCCGGTTCCGGTCTCACCGATGATCAGAACATCCACGTCCACCTGGGACGCTTTGTAGACGTCCGTCTTAAGTCTATCAATTATTGTGCCAGAGCCGACAATGCCGGGGATCCGTACTCCCGGTGGAAGATTGCCGGCCGCAGCGGTCGGTATTTCCAGCGTCACTCTTTCCTTCATACTGACGGTTTCGATCCGGCGGTCCCGGATGCCGATCTCCTCGACCTGTTGTTTCAAGGTGGCAATCATCTTGTTGACCGCATTCAGCAACAGACCGGCCTCGTAATTGCCGGTCGGCAGGTTGATGGGATGAAGATCTCCGGTCGTCTGAAGATGGCTCACCGCCTCGGCCAGTTTCAGAATCGGTCGGGTGACGATCCGGCCGAGAAAGTAAATGATCAGGGAGACGATCAATACCGTGACGATCGTGACGATGAACATCATGTCGATCTGTTTGTAACCGGCAGCCACGGTCAGCTGGCTGCGATCGATGTAACCGATCCCTCCGTAAACCAACGGTCGTCGGTCTTTGCCGGGATAAAAAAAGACCGGGGCATACGCCTGATAGTAATCATCCACGCGATCGGACTGATGGGCACTGTCCTTGGCCTTGATCAGGCCGTTTTCGCCCTCGCGCACATCGCCGACCATCTTCCAGTAGGGACCGTAAACCGAAGACGGCCGGAAGGCATTCGGCAACCCGGGTCGACCGAGTGTGCCGATGTAAGCGCCGCGCACCAGGTCGGTGGTCAGTTCCGTGGTCTGTTTGTCCGGATCTTCGGACTGGAACAAAATCCAGCCCGCGGTGTCGAAAAAGTAGCAGAAGCGAACCTCGGGCGTTCTCGGATAAGAAAGGATCGGCGAGCGCGGCGAGTTATACAGCGACAGGATGTTCTGCAACAGAAGGACATCGAAGGAGAGCAGCAGGTAACCGGCCGGACCGCTCTGACCGCCGCCGTAGAGCATGGCCAGATAGATGACCTTAGAAGATATTTTCTGGTTGGGGTTTTCAAGGGTCGGAAACGGTTCTTCGACTTCGGTAACCGGTGAAATCCAGACTTCACCCTCTTTGAGGTCTTTTACCTTTTCATAATAGAGCAAGGGATTCGGGCGGATTTCGTCGATTTGTTCGGGCTTCAACCGCACAATCTGCCCGTCTCGTGCCACCAAATATTCATGACTCGGATCGGATTGCGAGATATAGGCCATCTCACGGTAAGCCATGCCATTTATCGCCATTTTAGTGGCCATAAATTTGCGCATCTCGTCAAAATTAACGGGATTTTGCGCAATCTGTAAAAGATCCTGGCGAGATCGGTCCAGGAAATTTTCCACCGCGTGCCGCATCGCCATCACCTGTAGTCGGGATGTCCGCTGAAGGGCGATTTCGATGAAATTGTTGGCAATCAAGTACATAAGGTAGCCGGTCGCCAATAGAATCAGCACCACGGGCGGGATCAGCCACAGCATCAAGCGGGTTTTGAGCCGGCTGCCGCCGATTCCTTGATTGGGGAAAAAGGCCATTCTCGCAATCTCCTGGTACAAAGGTTTGCGATATAGTGGCACAAACGGTTCTTTCGCGCAACATTTTTTACCGTTACCCCGTTGTTTTCCCTGCCGCAAGCGGTTTGAACCTGTAAACGCGCCAATAACTCGCCATGGCATATTCCTTGCTCAGGGGTACGACATAAGTACGTCCAGCAAGTCGAAATAGTCGCCACTCCAAAACGGAGCGGCAACCTAAAATCAACAGGGAAAAAAGGAGGTCTTAAAATGAAGAACGTCATTACGAAACTGCCGGCACTGTTGGCAATGGCCTGCTTGATGGTGCCCAAGGTGTTGTGGGCCGCCGGAGGCGGGGGGGATGCGCCGATTGTGGTCGTCGCGGACACCCGCGTCGTTCACGGCATCCTGCATTATTTCTCCAACCTTTACAACACCAACCTTTTGCTGTTCGCCATCTGGGCCGTGGTCTTAACCGCCGCCTATGGGGGGTTTTTAGGCTTGATAATGGACAAGCTCATGGGCTTGACCGGACTCGATCTCAAGAGCCGCAAGATCGTCGAACACTAGGCCAAAGACTTTGAAGCTATATTCTTAAGAAATATAAGGAGGCATCCTATGGATTTCCTGGCTAACGCAAACTGGTTGTACATGTACATGCCGATCGCCGGCGTCAAAATCTTCTGGCCGGGCCTGGTGCTGATCGGCTTCTCGGTCGGCGTCATCGGCGGCTTCTTCGGCATGGGCGGCGCCTGGATGGTGACGCCCGGACTGAACATTCTCGGGTTTCCGATGGCTTTTGCCATCGGCACCGACATCGCCCACATCGCCGGCAAGTCGATGATCTCGACGATGCGCCACTCGAAATTCGGCAATGTGGATTACAAGCTGGGCTTCATCATGCTGGTCGGCACCATGGTCGGCATCGAGCTGGGCGCCCAGCTCATCATGATGCTCGAACGCATCGGCAAGGTCGGATCGGTCGTCCGCTGGGTTTACGTGGGATTTCTGGCCCTGATCGCCCTGATGGTTTTCTACGACTACTACAAAGCGGTGCAAAAGAAAAAATCCGGTGAAGCGGAAGGCGAACGCGGCGCCGAAGGTATCACCTGGTACAAGACCCTGCACCGGCTGAACATCCCCCCCATGGTGCACTTCAAGACCGCCGGTTTCACCTGCTCGGCCTGGCTCCCGATCATGGTCAGCTTCCTGACCGGCGTGCTGGCCGGCTTCCTCGGCATCGGCGGCGGCCTGCGGCGCATGCCGGCCCGGGGCTACCTGATTGGCTGCCCGACCCACATCGCCGTCGGCACGGACCTGTTCGAGGTCATGATCTCCGGTCTCTACGGCGCCTTCACCTACACCTTGAAGGGCCGCATCGAGCTGGTCGCGGTCTTCGTCATGCTGACCGGGGCCGCCATCGGCGCCCAGATCGGCACCGTGGCCACCAAGTACTCCAAGGGCTACGGCATCCGGGTGGCCTTCGGCTTTGCGGTTTTAGGCTGCATGGTCTCGATCATTTTGAAGCAGTATGGCTTCACCACCTCGGCCACCGTTCTGATCCTGGGCACCATCAGCGTGATCTGCATCTACATCATGAAGATCATGTTCCAGGGCGCGGCCCAGGAACTGCGTGAAAAACGGCGCACCGAGATGCTGGGCAGTTAAGGTCTATCCACGGTTTCGATAATGGGAACCGGTTAAACACGAGCCAATTTACATGGAGCAAGGAGAAGGTGAAAATGAAACGAAACATGTTGCTGTTCGCACTGGTCCTGGTGGCGGCCATCGGGCTGGCAAGCGCCGCCCCGGCGGCGGAAGTCAGCCAGGGAAAAGTGGTTCAGATCACAAAGGATCCGGCCAGGGTCACCATCGAGGAATATGACATCAATTTCAGCACGGCGGCACCCTACGGCCAGCCCACCGGCATCACAACCGTGTTCGACCTGAGCACGGCCAAAATCGGCATTCCGCCGGAACCCGGCGATGTACTCAGAATTGCCTATGTTGTCGAGGGCAGCACCAACAAGGCCCTCAAGGTCATGAACGTGTCAAAGCAGGATTTGCGCAAGAAATAACGAACCCCGCACGGCGGCGGCCGTTCCGGGACCCCCCGGGCGGCCGCTCTGCCCCTATCGGAGAATCGACATGATAGAAGATAAAATGAATGGAAAGCAGAA
>JAQAZR010000178.1:0-15418 GCA_032127235.1 Deltaproteobacteria bacterium | reverse complement strand
AAGGACCGCTACCTCTACTATTCCAGTATCGCCCAAAACCTGACGTTTGGTTTTGCCCAGCAGGAGGCGTTCAGAGAAGAAAATCTGGCCACGAACGACTATTTCAGACAGTTTTTACACGATAGTGATCTGTGGCGACCGCTGATGGATCTTGGAGCAGAGGTCTGCCGGCGTGCGGTGGACATCTTCGGCAGCATTTTGCCGGACGAATTTTTTCTGGAGTCGGCGCCCTTCGAACCGGTGGAATATAATGAGATCAAGCAAATCGCCGAGCACCTTAAAGTGGTGCCGCCGGCGGAATTGACGGCGAGAGAGCAGCAAAAACTGCTGGAGTTGGCGTTGCGGTTTGTCCCCGGTCGTCACAAGATGGTGGGTGTGCCGGCAGCACTCACCCGCCAGATTCTCCGGCAGAGGCCCCTCTTCAAAAAGAAGATTTCTGCAGACCGTCCCGCAGCCTTCACTTTTTTCCATAAAACCGTCTATCTGAACTCGTTTTCGATCCTGAACAACATCTTTTTCGGTCGTCTCAAGGCGGCCAATCCCCAGGTCGAAGAAAGCATCAATCAGCGCATTATCCGCCTATTGATCGAAGAGGAGATTCTAGAAAAGGTGCTCGAAATCGGCATGCAGTTTCAGGTCGGCTCCAGGGGCGACCGGCTCTCGGGGGGACAGCGTCAGAAGCTGGCCATCGCCCGGGTACTGCTCAAAAAACCGCCGGTGCTCATCCTGGACGAAGCCACATCGGCCTTGGACAACAAATCGCAGGCGCGGATCCAGGGTCTGCTCGAAACGCACTGGAAAGGCCGCGCGACCATGATTGCCGTTGCCCACCGGCTGGATACCGTTAAGAATTTTGACCGGATCATGGTCATGAAAGCCGGTCAAGTTTGTGAATCGGGGACTTACACCGAATTGATGGAGCGCCGTGGCCTGTTCTATGATCTCGCCTTGGGCGGACGGCAAAAATAACCGGTCTTTTCGGTTTCGCAAATGGGTTCGCGCTACCGGGTCATTCGCCGACGATTCGATAGCCGATATAGGTGGCATAGAGCAGCAGGGCGAAAGCACCTTCCCAGCGATCGACACGCCCTTTGCGCCCGCTGAACATGAAACCGAACAGGAGTAGGCCGGTGAAAACGGTCATGCCGACATCGAGGTTGCTCTCGGTCTTGAAGGGCAGGGGTGTGATGGTGGCCGTGGCACCGAGGACAAAAAAGATGTTGAAAATATTGGAGCCAACGACATTGCCGACGGCCATCTCGACCTTGCCTTTATAGGCGGCTGCGGCCGAGGTGGCCAGTTCCGGCAGAGAAGTCCCCACGGCCACGACGGTCAGCCCCACCACCGATTGACTCAATCCGAAGTGATCGGCCGCCGCGACCGCTCCTGCGACGATCCAGCGGCCGCCGAGACTCAAGCCCGCCAGGCCGACCACCAATCGGATCGATGCACCCGGCAACCCATATGTTTTTTCGGGGACATTTTGAACCGGCCCCTCGATGCCGTTCGCGGCGGTGAACGCGTAGTAGAGAAAAATCACGAAAAAGCACAGCAGCACCAATCCGTCGCTGCGCGAGATGTCGGAGAAATCGCGGTGATCGATAAGTCTGTCATTGGCCATCAGCCCGAGCACGATCGCCGCCAGCAGGCTGAATGGAATCTCCCGCCATACCGTTCCTCTGGAGACCGCCAGCGGCCGGATGACGGCGGCTATTCCCAGGATCAAAAGGGTGTTGGCGATGTTGCTTCCCAGAACGTTGCCGATGGCAATGTCGGTGTTGCCCTGGATTCCGGCGACAAGGTTGACGAAGAGTTCCGGAGCACTGGTGCCGAATGCCACGACCGTCAGGCCGATCGCAAGATCGGAGATGTGAAACCGACGCGCAACCGACGCCGCGCCGTCGACGAAAACATCCGCGCCTTTGATCAAAAGCGCAAACCCGATGACCATAAGGACGTAAGACCAGATGGTCGTCATCGGCTGCCTCCGGTGTTGGCCGTGACGCTGCAATCCAGCCAGACGAACCCGTAGCTGCCCAGTTGCAGCGCCGCTTCGGTGTCAAGGATTGTACCGATGCTCAATATGATGCCGCGCAGCATATTGATATGCCGAACATCTAAAAGCCGCGGTAAAAGACGCTTAAGGGATTTCTTGGAATGGTGATCGATCCAGTCTGCTTCCATAGCGGCACATGTCCGGCGGTTGCAGCCACGCCGGTAAAAAAACACGCACGGCCAGCGGGCCTGTGCGTTTCGGTTTGTCATTCAGACCGTGAGAACGGCACAATTTTTTTTACTTATTAATTCGAAGCGCTCATTTTGTCAACTACCATAGCCGGCCATGTGACGCCGACCTGTCCGGGGTCTGGTGGCGGGACAAAATTTCAACTTGCTTTTGTGGCGAGCAGCAACTAATTTTGGGTACTCGAATAAAACCTGATCGCCCGAAGGAACGCAGCAGGAAGGGGGAAGGAGAAATGGAACTGATAAAAATACGCTTTGGTGAGGAATCTGATGCCACCGAAGCCGCGGTCGACAAGAACCTGACGGACCTGTTTCGTTCCGCCAATCTTCTTTTCAGCTGCTCCGACTGCCTGTGGCTGCCATCGATGGACATGATCGAAACGCCGAAGGAAATCGTGATCATTTCCGAAATCGCGGGTTTGGAAAAAGAAGACCTTGAGGTAGAAATCACCCGGCGGGCCGTCAAGGTCAGTGGAAGACGCCGTCCACCCACCCCGGCCGGTCCGGCGACCTATCGCCTGGCGGAAATTAACTACGGCCAATTTGAGCGGGTCCTTTACCTGCCGGAGGCGGTCGACTCGAACAGTATCAGCGCGTCTTATTCCAACGGGCTTCTCACCATCCGGCTGGCCAAACAGCCAGCGCAGGGGCGCAATCGGATCCCGATTGCCGAAGAATAATCTTTTTTAACACTATCCAGGCGGCTTCGCGATGCCGAAGGCCGCACAATCCAGAGACACGAAAGATGGAGGTAACTATGCCAGATCCGCAATCTTCCGGTGAAAAAGGAGTGGACGCCATACCGGAAACGCTTCCCGTTCTACCCTTGTCGGATGCCATTCTCTTTCCCAAAATGGTTCTTCCGTTGATTGTCCTGGAGGAGACCTCCATTCAGCTGATCGATGATGCCATGGCCGGCAATCGAATCGTCGGATTGCTTGCCTCCAAGCAGCAGGGCGAGTCACAAGGCTATCCGCGAGCCGAGGACTTGGCGTCCATGGGCACCAGCGCGCTGATTCTCAAGATGGCCAAGACCCGCGACAACAAGGCCCAACTGCTGGTTCAGGGGCTGAAACGGTTTAAAACCCAGTCCTTCGTGCAGGGAAAACCCTATCTTCAGGCAAAAGTGAGGCACATCGAGGAAGCCGAGGAAAAGGACCAGGAGATCGAGGCGATGATGAACAACCTGGTCGGTCTTTTTGCTCGGATCGTCGAACTTGCGCCGGGGCTGCCCCAGGAGATGGTGCAGATGGCCCAATCGATCAAGGATGCCGGCACGCTGGCCGACATGATCGTTTCCACGATCAATTCTTCGATAGAGGAAAAGCAACGGATTCTGGAAACCACGAACGTTCGCGAACGTCTTAAGGATGCCTCCCGCATCACCAACCGCCAGTTGGAAATCATCGAGCTGGGAAACAAAATCCAGCAGCAGGTCAAAGGTGATATGGACAAACGCCAACGGGAGTTCTACCTGCGTGAGCAGCTCAAGGCGATCAGGGATGAACTTGGAGAAAAGGATGAGGAGACGGTCGATATCGACGAGTTTCGAACACGGATCGATTCGGCCGGACTGCCGGAGGAAGCCCGCAAGGAAGCCGAGCGGGAATTGAAACGCCTGTCGAAAATGCACCCCTCGTCGGCCGAATATACCGTGTCCACCACATACTTGGATTGGCTGACGACGCTGCCATGGAATACGAGCACCACCGACAATCTGGACATCAAGAAGGCCAGGAAGATCCTGGACGATGAGCACTACGGTCTGGAAAAACCGAAAAAACGGATCATTGAATATCTGGCGGTGCGTAAACTGAAACCCGACTCCAAAGGACCGATTCTCTGTTTTGCCGGACCTCCGGGAACCGGTAAGACGTCTCTGGGTCAGTCGATCGCCCACGCCTTGGGGCGCAAGTTTGTCCGGATCTCGCTGGGAGGGGTGCGCGACGAGGCTGAAATCAGGGGACACCGGCGCACATACATCGGCGCCCTTCCCGGCCGGATCATCCAGAGCATCCGGCGGGCGGAGTCGAACAACCCCGTTTTCATGCTGGATGAAATCGACAAGGTCGGCAGCGATTTCCGCGGCGATCCGTCCGCCGCCCTGCTGGAAGTGCTCGATCCCCAGCAGAACTTTTCATTTTCCGACCATTATCTGGATGTGGCTTTCGATCTGTCGAAAGTCATGTTCATCACCACCGCCAACATATTGGATACCGTTCCGCCAGCCTTGAGAGACCGGATGGAGGTCCTGCAACTGCTCGGATACACCCAAGAAGAAAAGCTTAAAATCGCCAACCGGTTTTTGATTCCGCGACAGCGGACCGAACACGGCCTCAAGGCGAACCAGATCACCTTCAATCAAGGGGCGGTTCGACACATCATCGAGGGCTACACGCGCGAAGCCGGCCTCCGAAACCTGGAACGCGAGATTGCCAATATTTGTCGTGGCTTAGCCACTCAAATCGCAGGCGGGGATGTCAAGAAGGCGACCATCAAGGCCGGAGATGTCGCCGGTTACCTGGGGCCCGTCCGGTTTACTCCGGAATCCAAGGCCCGGGTCCTTATTCCGGGGGTAGCGACCGGACTGGCCTGGACTCCTGTGGGAGGGGAGTTGCTCTTTATCGAGGCCACCGCCATGAAGGGTCAGAACCGCCTGACACTGACCGGACAGCTGGGAGACGTGATGAAGGAATCGGCCCAGGCGGCCCTTACGTTTATTCGCACGCACACCAAAGAGCTGGGTATCGATGATAATTTTTTTGAGAAGAAAGATATTCACATTCATATCCCGGCCGGGGCCATTCCCAAGGACGGTCCCTCGGCCGGCGTTACCCTGCTGACGGCGCTGGTCTCATTTGTGGCCGGCCGCAAAGTCAAAAAAGACCTGGCGATGACCGGGGAGATCACTTTGAGGGGTCAGGTGCTGCCGGTGGGCGGCATCAAGGAGAAAATGCTGGCGGCGCACAGGGCAGGCATCAAAACCGTGATCCTGCCCCAGGAGAACCAGAAGGATTTGGAAGAACTGCCCGCAAACGTCCGCAAGCAGATCACCTTTCACTTTGTGGAAAAAATGCTGGACGTGGTCAAGCTGGCGCTGGAGAAAAAGTAAGGAGCGGTTCAAGCGCAGGTGTCTGAAACGGATGAACCTTCAGTGGCCGCCTTGGGTTCCGAGCGCGGGTCGAGGACGGCGAGGGCTGGAGAAGTGGTGCGCATGGCCACAAACGACACCGGGTATTCCGCCTCCAGCCGCTCCGGCCGCCGGCGTCGATATACGGCCACAGAGCCGCCGAAGATACTACCTGATAGTGCAATAAAGACATACAGCCTGGATGGTCCAAGGATATTTATCATCATTGCGGCAGCGGGGGGACCGAGACTGGCCCCAACGCCGCAGCTCAAGATCAGGGCCGAGCTGACCGCCACGATGTCATCCGGCGGGAAGAAATCGTGGGTGTGGGCCACGGCCACTGGATACAGCGTAAACGCCACCCATCCATACAGGATCGTTAGCGTCAAAAGGAGTGAAAATGACTGCCGCATCAGCAGCGTAATCGCGAGACTGATCGCTGCCACTGCCAATGCCAAACCGGCCATCCCGATTTTACTCTTTTTTGCAGTGATGGTACAGCTGAATTCGGCGTGTTGATTTTCTTTTTTTTCAACGCAGGCGAGTGGGACACCAGAGGACCAACCGGTAATCCGGAGGGGCCTTCGGGTGCAGGGGAAAATGCTCTCTTGCCGGGATTAGTTTTTGTAGTCTTCTTTGCGGATGCCGTATTTGAGCATTAATTTGTTGAGTTGGCGGGGAGTGATGCCGGCATCGACGGCAGATTTATTTACACGGCCCTGATTGCGGGTGAAGAGTTCCTTGAGGTAGTGCCGCTCGAAATCCTCGATCGCAATTTTCCGGGCTGCAGCCAGTCCGTTGTAATGGCTCGAAGGCAGGGTGTCGTTATCGCCGTTCTGGCCGAAGAGCTCATCCGGAAAGCATTCGGGTGTCAACACCGACGATGTTTCCAGAATGAAGGCGCGCTCCATGAGATTTTCGAGCTCTCGGATGTTGCCCGGCCAGTGATAATTTTTCAGCGCGTACAACACATGTGGATGGACGGCCGTCATATTTTTGCCGTATTCCTGATTGAACTTTTTCAAAAAAGCGTTGATCAGAAACCGAATATCCTCTCTTCTCTCCCTCAGGGGCGGCAATTGGATGGGAAATACATTTAGTCGATAGTAGAGGTCTCTGCGAAAGCTGCCCTCTTCGCTCATCTGCTTGAGGTCGGCGTTTGTGGCGGCGATGATTCGGGCATCGGATTCGATGGTATCTTCCCCCCCAACGCGGCTGAAGGTCCCGTCCTGCAGCACCTGTAGAAGCTTGATCTGCGAGCCGGCCGGAATGGTGCCGACCTCGTCCAGGAACATGGTGCCGCCTCTGGCGATCTCGAATTTTCCCAGTTTCTTGCGATGGGCGCCGGTGAAAGCCCCTTTCTCGTGGCCGAAGAGTTCACTTTCAAGAAGCGTTTCCGGAATGGCGCCGCAGTGGACAACGATAAACGGGGCGTCGTGCCGATTGCTGTGCAGGTGGATCAACTTGGCCAGTACGCCCTTTCCGGTGCCGGTTTCGCCGATGAGCATAACGGTGGCCTTGGTGCGGGCCACCGATTGTATCTTTTTGAACACCGTCTGCATGGCGGCGTTCTCGGTGTGAACCAGCTCGCGCATTTCAGCTTGCCAGAATTGATCCCGCAGATAATCGAGTTCCAGATCCCGGATGATGATCTCGCCGACGGATTCGGCGACCAACCGCACCTCGTCGGGAACCGGAGGATAGGTGATATAGTCGGTTGCCCCGGCCCTTAAGATGCTAATGGCCTGCCGGATCCGCTCGGTTGGTGCCATGACGACAATCTTGGGTGCAGGGTGATGGCAGCTCAGCGATTCGAGGGTGCCGCCGATGTCATTTTGCGGAGACATCTCCAGGATAAGATCGATATCGATATAAACCAGATCATGACGGCTTTCCCGCAGAAGTTTAAAAGCGTCGCCGAAATTTGCGGCCCGGTCGATACGATAGCCGGAGCCGAGGGCCTGGCTGACGAGATCGAAGTCCTTTGCATTGCTGGTGACAACGAGAACGGTGCGCATGACGTTCTTCCCAGTTTATGCCGAGCCAATTAGCGGGTAAGCTTCCGCACGGGGCCGATGCCGTGCGGAAGCTCAAAAAATGAAGTGATTTTACAGCAGGATCTCGATCGGCGCAAGCCCAATCCACTCCTTTTCAAGACCTGGTCTTTGCCCTTTTTTGCAAGCCTGTCAGTAGGGGACGACCAGCTGTCGCCGCAGCATTTTTTCATAGAGGGTGATGTACTTGCCGGCCGTTACGGCGTGGTTGAAGCGACCGGTGCTCTGAGTCATGATCCGGCGGATGTGGGGCTCTCTGGCATCGGGAGGTAAACTGTAAAACCGCATCGCTTCGCCGATGGCCCAGGAGAGGCCCTGAGCATCGAAGGATTCGAACAGAAAGCCGTTGCCGGTGGCAGACTGGATGTCGAGGTGTTCCACGGTGTCGTGAATTCCGCCGGTGTCATGCGCGACCGGCAGTGATCCGTAAAGGCATCCGATCATCTGGGGTAGACCGCACGGTTCGAACCGCGAGGGCATCAGCACAAAGTCCGAAGCGCCATAGGCCAGGCGGGAGAGGCGCTCATCGAAGGGGCACACCGCCACCCGCTTTTCAAAACCGTGGAAGTCAATGATGTTGAGGAAATGGGACTGGTATTCGCCGTTGGCCACAAAAACGATCTGCAGGTTCTGCTGCCAGTAGTGCGAGACGATGGGATAGAGTATGTCGGCCAGCAACTGGCAACCCTTCTGGTAGTTATCGAGGCGATGAGGCCAGAAGAAAAGGGGCGCATCGGGGTCGCTGATCAGGCCGAGGCGGTTCTGCAGAATCCGTTTGTTTTGTCGTTTGGCGGCGGCATGATTTAGGGGATCATATCTGACGGGCAGCGCGTCGTCCATCGACGGATTAAACGACGGGTCCGGTGAATTGAGGATCCCCTCCGCGCATCCGGCAGCCCACTTGTTGGCAAACTCCTGACGCAGGGGTGCCTCCACGAAGCTGTGCCGTCCCTGAATAATTTCTGCCAAAAAGGTCGGGCTGACCGTGTTCACGTAGTGGGCGGCAAAAAGGCCGCTGCCCAGTAAATCGACCCGGTTGTATTCGCGGGTTTCCTCGTAGCTGGCCGGTATGCGTTCATAAAAGAGGTGATCCCAGAATTCGGCCGCATCGACGCCGCGGTCTTCGATGGTCGCCAGGTTGGTCTTGACGGTGTGAATGTTGTGGACCGTAAACAGGCTCGGGATGCCCATATGCAAGGCCGCGCCGGGGATCAGGCCGGTCATCCAGTCGTTACAATGAATCAGGTCCGGCGCAACCTCCGGGATGATCTTGTTGATAACCTCGCGCTGAAACGCCAGGGCGATTTTCAAGTTTTCCCACTCTATATTCGAATACACCTGATCCTGGTAAAAAAACGCGCGGTCTTCGGCCAGGTGGAAACGGTCCTCCGGAAGCACCTTTTTGATCATCCGCATTTCCTTGTTCAGCAGAATCGAAAACTGATCGTTGAACAGGGTGCGGTAGTCGGGCAGGGCGATGTGGACGTCGGCGCCCTGTTCCAGAAGGGCACTGACAAGAGCGGCCGACACGTCGGCCAAACCGCCGGCCTTGGCCGAGAGATAATTGGCAACGTTGCCCATACCCGGCTGCAAATAAGTGACTTCCGGCGTTACGATGAGGATCGTCGCGTTTTTTTTCGAGTGCGCTGTCATGTCATGCGGTCATTCTTAAAGGGTTGCCTTCGGCTGCGAAGGGTCGATCGGACCCGGTGTCTTCTATCGATTTAGGTGGTTTCTCCCATCGAGCATACCATAAAAAGTCTATCTTCGTGTCCATAATAAGCAAAAAATTTCATCGAAAGCAGAAAGCCTGCAAGAGTGTGTACGGATACGGGTCTACTTCTGGGACGTCTTTTTTAGGACCGTGTAGTAAACCGTGACCCTGTTGCCGGCGGCCAGGTTCAGTTTTGCCGGGTTGATGACCAGGCCGACTTCGATGGTGCCCGAGCCTTCAAGGCCAGCCACCGGGATCTTTTCCGTGTAAATTGTCGACAGCTTGTCGAGAAACCCGCTGGCACCGATGACCGTCACGGTAGAGGGTTCCAATCGCACCTGGGCCAATATCCGGTCGTCTGGCAGCTTCCCGACGAAGTCCGCTTGAATGGGAAGCTCTTTTTGCGCTGTTATGTCGAGATCTACGTCCACCATCGGTGGTTGAACATCCTTTAAAATAACCCCGGGGGGCAGCGTGATGTCTTCGCGGGTGATGGTGTATGAATTGCTCCCGGTGGCGGCCTTGCCCAGATCGACCCGCACCCGCAACTGATTGGGGTTGATGGCGTCGAGCAGGGATCGCGAGCCGCTGAGCTGCAGTTTGACGGTATTTGCGGAGGTATTCACGATCTGCTGGGCGGGATCGCGGTTTCTGTATTCAACCGGCACTTCAAAGCTCGCCAGGGTGTCGAACCCCCGCGTAATGCTGAACCAGATCCCTAATGTAAAAGCGGCCGATAGAAAAATCGCCAGGCCGAGTTCAATTTTTTCGTTCATCAAATCGGATCGGGATCCGAGGCGCTGGCCGGCGTGTTCCTTCAAGTGTTTTTCGAGGGTCTCCGGGTCCTGTATGCGGGTGATCCGGCTGTCCTTGGCAAGGGCGACCGCGCCGCTTTCCTCCGACACGACGATTACCAGCGCATCCGAGGTTTCGGCCAGCCCCAACGCGGCACGGTGGCGCGTGCCGTAATTCGACGGGATGTCTTTGCGCACCGAGAGGGGCAGGATGCATCCCACTTCCCAGATTCGATCGCCCCGCACGACGGCCGCGCCGTCGTGTACCGGGTTGTCCGGCCAAAAGATGCTGACAATCATTTCGCTCGAAACCGTCCCCTGCCATTTGAGACCGTGTTGAACGATTTCTTCCAGGTCTTCCCTGCCGGGGACGACGATCAGCGCGCCGATGTGCTTGCGGGCCAACTTAAAAGCACTCTCGGCAATCACTTCAATCGGTGTGGTGGTACTCCGCTTCGGGAGTTCCCACAAGATACCCCGGATGTTCTTTGTTTGAAGGACGCCACGGATTTCATTCCTGAAAATGACCACCACGATCAGGGCGGCGGCGGCGGTAATCTCCTGGGAAATCCAGCTCGACACGATCAGGCCGAGGGATACCGCCAGCCTTTGGGCAAACCAGATGCACGCCAGGCCGAAAAGGACGCGCAGCACGTTCGTGCCTCTGAACAGGATGTAAAATCGAAAAAAGACATAGCTGTTCAGCACGATGTCGAGCACATCCTGCCAGCGGATGTTGGCGAAAAAATGGGTCAGGGATGTCATAGAAATCTAATCGATGACGCTGAAACGCAGCGTTTTGAGGATAATGCCTTCCTCGTCGGTTATCTCGACCCGCCAGGGCCCCTTATCCGAATCGCGCAGTTGAATGGAGCTGTATGTTGACCACCGCGGCGGTCGCACTGTCAGTTTGATGCTCGCCTTCAGGTTGTCCCTGAGATACCAGTTGTGGTAGGCGAACGATTTTTCCGGGACTTTCTTAAAATCGGTATAGCAGTAGACTCGTTTCAGATCGACGGAAAATGCAACCGCGGCCTGCTCAGGAATGCCGTTTCGGACTTCTTCACAGACGGTGCTCTCGCCGAGCACCAGTCCAGTGGATTGAGGCGCCGCCAATTGACCGGAGCCCGACGGCTGCCCGGCGGTCATAGCGGGCAGCAGGAAGGCAATCAGCAACGCGGCATTTCGCAAAAAGACAGGTGTTTTCATGGGAGTGACCATCGGTATCTGGTAAAGTGGTAAAATGTTGGGGCCTTACCACTACCGCTCTTTTATACAACACGAAAGCCGGTTTCAATCAAGGAGATTCAAAACAGATCCGTCAGCCGTCGGCACCGTATGGTTCCCTACCAGTGCGGCTGGTTGCCGATCCGGTAGCCCATGACCTCCAGCGTTTCGGTCACCACCACAAAGGCTCGGGGGTCGACCTGCCGGACGATCCCTTTGAGCCGAGAGAGTTCCTGAAATGTGACCACCGAATAGAGGATGTGGGTTTCTTGGCCCGTAAAGCCGCCTTGCCCCCTGACAATCGTGACCCCGCGCTGAATCTTGTCGATGATCTCGCGGTTGATATCGGCCCAGCGTGTGGAAATGATCATGACGGCCTTGCGCTGGCTCAACCCGGTGACCACTACGTTGAGAACCTGTGAGGTGACGAACATGTAGATCAGAACATAAAGCGCCGATTCCAGCGAGAAGCGGAAAGCCGCGTAAATCAACAGACAGGCGTTAAAAGCCAAGACGGTGGTACCGAGGCGGATGGAATAGCGTTTGAGCAGCATGATCGATAGGATGTCGAGTCCGCCGGCAGAGCCTTTCGAACGCAGGATGATACCCGAACCGCCTCCCGTGATGATGCCGGCCAGCAGGGCGGCCAGGATTTTGTCGTGAATGTTGAAAACCGGTATGGGCAGCATCACCGCCAATGAAAAGACGACCAGTCCCACCAGGCTGTACCAGAAGAACCGTTGACCGATCGAGAGCCATCCCAGAGCATAAAGAGGAATGTTCATTATAAAATAGATGACCCCGACCGGGACAACCGGGAAAATGTAATAGACGATGAGGGCCAGGCCGGTTATGCCGCCGCTGATAAACTGATTGGGAATCAGGATGCCTTTGATCGCGACGGCGCAGATCACGCTCCCCAGGCAGATCAGGAGCAGATTGGTCAAAATATCTTTGAGCATGCTTTTCATTGAAACCAATTGCCGAATGATACCGGACTCAGAATGTCCACCCGATACCGTCTCTCCGTTGGAATACCTTTTCCCGGCGCTCTGGCCGTGGATATCAAATTTCATGAGAAAAAGCCATCATCGATGTTCAGGCGATTCTCAACCGACCGATCACATCTCAGCCTGTCGAGAGATTCGTGCGGGCGGAACTCCAAGTTCTGGGAACCATTTTTTGAGAACCGGCGGTTCATATTTCCGTTTTTATTTATAATTTCAATATGAAACAAAGTTGGTACGGCTCGGTGACAAGGGAGAGCCAGGTGACGTGGCGGTTTCAGCGGATGAAAAAGTTCTTTTATGATCAAAGCAGTTTAAAAAATAATATTATTTATAGATGCTTATGACACTGGTATGTATTTTGCAAAAAAGCCTGTTGTTCGACTCAAATTAAAGTGAGTTATTCCTTAGTGCTTCGATTCGCAAATACGATGCCGTATTTTGAAGAATTAAAATTAATCAAATGCTCAAGACCCGAGAACCTCGACTGAGCTCGGTCGAAGTCTAAATAAATTCGTTATCGAAATTATGAATCGATGGACAAAGTACAGGCAAATGGCGTCATGGTCTATTTACGAGGCATCATTGTACCGGTGAATTGGGACGAGAACGGCAACGCTGCCGGTTTTGGCATTGAAACCTTCGACGAGGACTTCTACCTTATTGACGGTCCATATGAAGTCGGTCGATTAAAACAGTTGATGCGGGAGGAAGTCGAACTCAGCGGCGACATCCATCTGATTTCCGGTAAAAAAATCATCAACGTCAGAGATATTCGTATCTTGAATGCCTGTAGCTGAGGAAACGGCGGAAATGGTGCATATACTCAAAAGGTGTCGGCAAAGAACAAGAAAAGTCGACACATTCAATTCGGGTCGATATTTCTACGCTTTCTGAATCCACGGTACTGATTATTCATAAATAAAATCCACTATTCAAAAAGGTTACTTTGTGATACTTTTTTCACTTAACCCACTTGACACGTGGCGCTTTGCTGCTATTTTTGCGTCTTGGATTCGCTGAGAGTCGCTATCCAAGCGTGGAACCACCGGACGGAAGCCGAGAACAGGATCAAATAGGGCAGAGGAGGTTGTAATGAAGAAGGAAGATCTTTCGTATCTGAAAGAGCTGTTAGAAGGACAGCTCGATCATCTTCTGAACCAGGCCGATCATACGGTTTCTGACTTATTGGAAAAGGACAGTAATGCGCCCGACCTGCTGGATCGCGCCGCGCTTGAATCCGAGCGTGATTACACCCTGCGAATTCGGGACCGGGAAAGCCGCCTGATAAAAAAAATTCGCCAATCCCTCAATGACATCGAAAACGGGACTTACGGTATTTGTCAGATGTGTGGCGAAGATATCGGCGTCAAACGACTCAAAGCGAGGCCGGTCGCACGTCATTGCATTGTCTGTAAGAGTAAAATGGAGGACAACGAACGTGCAGCCGGGTTTTGAGGTTTTTTAAAAGCGGAAATGAGAACCACGGGTTCCACTTGTCATATAAATCCGAATCAACGGTTCTTCCAAGGACCATTTGGCCAAGCACGAATTTTCGGCCGTTAGGCCTCATACATAAAAGGAAAGCCTGGACGCATCCGGAAATTTTCTATGTATAGAACAGGCCGATTGTATCTTTTAAAAAACAGTGCTATCATCATCCGAACTTTCATCATTGTCGAGGAGGCGCTTACCCTCGATGATGAAGAATTCCCGGATGAAGACGACGATACTCCGGATCTCCTCTATTGTGCAGACCATCGTGGTCGCCACGAATGCTGATGTTGTCGAACGGGCTCTCACAGCAGGCTGAATCCAATCGCAGGCAGGTTAAAATGCGCATTGTTGCCAAAAAGATACCGGGCAGTGAGGTGTATCCGACACCAGCGTATGCCGACGGTGGCGATGATGCGGTGTCTGGCGAGATACCTGATTTCGAAAAAATCATTGTCGAATGTATCTGTCCCAAATGCGGGGACAGACATGCCATGAATTTCCCGTGGACCGGCCGGGGGATCCCCCGGAAATACTGTCCGCAATGCAAAAAAAGCCTATAAGGCGCTGGGCGGGCGCCGATCGCCTATCGTACGTAAACCTTCGGGAGGATCAATACGTTTCCCGGGTACTTAACCTATACAAGAGGAAAGAAAGGAGATGATCGGATGAACAAAGGAGATCTAGTCAACGAAGTGTCACAGGTGCTCACATCGAAAAAAGATGCCCAAGCCGCTGTCGACGGACTGCTCGCGGCCATCACCAAGGCACTCAAAAAAGGCGATGATGTCACTCTCGTCGGCTTCGGAACATTCAAGGTGGCCAAGCGCAAAGCCCGTACGGGTAGAAATCCGCAGACCGGTGCCGAAATCAAAATCAAGGCCACCAAAGTTCCCAAGTTTGTACCGGGCAAAGCCCTGAAGGAAGCCGTCAAGTAAACGGTATTACCGACTCGACGACGACGGGTTTTTACCAAAAATTATCGATAGTTGAAACCGGCGGTTCGCCGCCGGTTCATCTTTCCGTCTCCAGACCCTCGCGACGGCGACGGTCCGGATTGCGCCGCCGCATTTCCCCGAAAGCACCCCCACTTTTTTATAAAATAGATGCCGTGTGTTATGTTGAATAAGATTAACAGGACCGGTGGTATCAAATCGAAACCGGCGTTCAGACCGAAGGGCGTTTGAATGGACTCCGGACGGATTCGCTTAGCATTTATTCTGCTATTCTGCATTATCGCATTCGGGACTGTCGGCTATCACATCTTCGAAGGCATGCCCTTCTTCGATGCCTTCTATATGGTGCTCATAACGATCAGTACGGTTGGGTTCAGTGAAATCAAGCCGCTGTCAGTATCGGGGCGGATCATTACCATTCTGATCATCAGCACCGGCATTACGACAATGGCGTACACCATCGGCACCCTGCTGAGAATGTTCATCGAGGGCGAGCTCGGCAGAATATTCGGGAGAAGAAAGTTGGAAAGAAATATATCCGCCATGCAAGGACACTTCATCATCTGCGGTTACGGCCGGATCGGCAGCATCATCTGCATGGAACTGAAGGCCGATAGTATTCCGTTTATCATCATCGAGGAAGATCCGTCTAAAAACGAGGCCTTGGAGAAACATGGATATCTTTACATCAACATGGATGCCACCTCGGAAGAGGCCTTGTTGAAGGCCGGCATCATGAGCGCTAAGGGGCTGGTGACAGCCGTTCGTTCCGACGCCAACAACGTCTTCATCACCCTG
>JAQAZR010000177.1:0-3651 GCA_032127235.1 Deltaproteobacteria bacterium | reverse complement strand
CGGCCGAGGGCCTGGCACTGGTCAACGGCACCCAGGTGATGACCGCTATCGGCGCGCTGGCGGTTTACGACGCCCTGCAACTGTCCCGGCTGATCGACATCGCCGCCGCCATGAGCCTCGAGGTGCTGATGGGCAGCCGCACCGAGTTCAATCCGCGCATTCACCGCGTCCGCCCGCACCCCGGCCAGGCCGCGGCCGCCGACAACATGGAACGCATCGTTCAGGACAGTGAGATCATCACCTCGCACAAGGACTGCTTCCGCGTTCAGGACGCCTATACCCTGCGGTGTTCCCCGCAGGTCCACGGCGCCACCAAGGATGCACTGGCCTATGCCCGCAAGGTCATCGAAACTGAAATGAACTCATCCACCAACAACCCGTTGATATTTGCCGACCAGCAGGATTTTCTGCTGGGCGGCAATTTCCACGGCCAACCGGTGGGGCTCGCCCTCGATTTTCTCGGCATAGCCGTCGCGGAGTTGGCGAATATTTCCGAGCGCCGCATCGAACGGTTGGTCAATCCTCATCTGAGCGGGCTGCCCGCGTTTCTGGTCAAGGACGGGGGCTTGAACTCGGGTTTCATGATCGCCCAGTACACCGCCGCCGCCCTGGTCTCGGAAAACAAGGTTCTTTCCCACCCGGCCAGTGTCGACTCCATCCCCACCTCCGCCAACAAGGAGGATCACGTCTCGATGGGCACCATCGCGGCCAGGAAAGGCCGCACCATTGTCGATAATGCCTGGGATGTGGTGGCCATTGAACTGCTGTGCGCCGCTCAGGCGCTCGATCTTTTCACCAATCTGAAACCCGGCCGAGGTAACCGGGCCGCCTACGATGTGATTCGCCAAACGATCGACCATCTAGAGACCGATCGCATCCTGGCCGAAGATATCGTCCGCATGCGCACCCTGATGAAGAGCGGCAAACTGCTGGATGCGGTCGAGGCGGCCGTCGGCAAGCTGGCCTGAAGGAAGTATGTCGGTTGAGCCCGTTTAGCCGGTTTTGCCGGTTGACGCTGTCGGTGTATGCAAATTCAGATTTGGCAGTTTTGGTCAATGTCCCTCTTAGAAAAGGCAGTGAAGCATACAGGAAACGAAACCTTCAGACGATCTGCTTATCTACCCGGTTAAGTCCTTTTGCAGTTGGCCTTTCGCCGTGCGCCGTTATGATTTGCCATGTGCCTTTTGCCGTCCGCCGTTTCCTTTGCAATCTTCAACTTGACGGACCGCGAGCGGGAGGCTATGGTATCGATTTTTAAACCATCATGGCCCTTTAGGGCCACCACGGTGCCTGAAAATAGTCAAATACCACCCCTAAAAGGGGGCCGTTTTGATATTCATTTTCACCGCAGAGACGCTGAGCACGTTAGGGGATTAATTAAATTTTCATGAAGTCACCAACACTCAAATCCGATGCCTTGCTGCTGCTTACCGCAACGATCTGGGGATTTGCCTTTGTTGCGCAGCGCGTCGGAATGGACTTTGTGGGCCCGTTTGCCTTCAATGGTATCCGTTTTGCCCTCGGCAGCCTGGTTCTGGTCCCATTTATTTTGAAGCAGGGCCAAAAACCCGCAGACCTGGCCGGTCTTGGCGGAGACAGCGGACCGTTAACGATCTTTTGGGGCGGCGGACTGGCCGGTATAATTCTGTTTGCCGGCGCTTCTCTGCAGCAAGTGGGCCTCGTGTATACCACTGCCGGAAACGCCGGCTTCATTACCGGGCTCTATGTTGTCATCGTACCGATCCTGGGCCTTTTTTTCCGGCAGCAGCCGAATACCGGAACGTGGATCGGCGTACTGCTTGCGGCAGTCGGTCTCTATCTCCTGAGCATAACCGATCGTTTCAGCATTGCCTTCGGCGACCTTCTCGTACTGATCGGAGCCTTTTTCTGGGCCGGGCATGTGCTGCTCATCGGCTGGTTGTCGCCCCGTATGAATTCGTTGAAACTGGCCCTGGCCCAGTTCACGGCCTGTTCTTTTTTCAGTTTGCTGACAGCGGCCCTGTTTGAAACCACCACCCTTGGCGGCCTCGCCCGGGCGACTGTGCCGATCCTGTATGGCGGCATTCTGTCGGTGGGGGTGGCCTATACGCTGCAGGTGGTGGCGCAACGCAACGCCCATCCGGCCCATGCGTCCATACTGTTGAGCCTGGAAGCTGTTTTTGCCGCCATCGGCGGTTGGATCATTCTGGGCGAGCGACTGACAGCCCGTGGATTTCTGGGGTGCGGCTTGATGCTGGCCGGCATGCTCCTTTCACAGCTCTGGGGTCTCGTGAGACTTCCGGAAACGAAAATTCCGAGAGTCATGTCTGTTGGAGCATCCCGGAAGACAGTTCCGCGTTAAACCTTTTATGGTCCTCATTCCCAACATAGACCGCGACGAAATTCGCAAATTCGAGGAGCAAACCGCTTCCTGGTGGAACAAAAAAGGAGAATTCAAGGGGCTGCACGACATCAACCCGCTGCGGCTGACATACATCGCCGAAAGGGCGGCCCTGGCCGGCAAGCGGGTAATCGACGTGGGCTGCGGCGGCGGAATTCTCGCGGAGGCAATGGCCCAACTCGGTGCCAGGGTCACCGGAATCGATGCCGGTGATGCCCCCCTGGCCGTTGCCAGGTCGCATGCTGAAGCCTCCGGCTTAAAGATCATCTATCGCCGCGCGACCGCCGAAGAACTGGCGGAATTGTCACCCGGTGCATACGATGTGGCCACCTGTATGGAATTGCTGGAGCACGTCCCGGATCCGCCTTCGGTTGTCCGGGCCTGCGGAAACCTGGTGAAACCCGGCGGCGCCGTATTTTTCGGCACCCTCAACCGGACTTTGAGATCATTTCTGCTGGCCATCATTGCGGCGGAATACATTCTGGGTATCGTCAAAAGAGGAACCCATACCCACCGCCGTTTTGTCAAACCGGCCGAAATCGACCGCTGGGCCGCAAATGCGGGACTGCTTCATCAAGACCTGACCGGTCTCTACTACAATCCGGTTTTCAAGAGAATGGGTCTGGGGGGCAGTACGGCCGTAAATTATCTGATGCAGTTCAAGAAGCCGGAAGGAATCGACACACCTCACGGCACCCCGCGGTGACAGGCTCCATTCCGCCGCGCATAAGGAACATCACACGCAATGAAACCACCGCCAGACTTCTGTCCGTTGCCCATTCAGGACAACCACATGTGTTTTGCGTGTGGTCCGGCCAATCCGGCGGGCCTGAAGATGAGGTTTTTCGCCAATCAGGATTCGGTGGTCTCGTGGCTGACCGTGCCCGATCACCTGCGCGGTTGGAATACGCTGGTACATGGCGGGGTGACATCGACCATCCTGGATGAGATCATGAGCTGGGCTGCCATCCATCTGCTCAAGACGATCATTTTGACCAAGTCCATGAGGGTCGAGTTCAGGAAACCGGTTTTCATCGGTCAGCCGCTCCGAGCCGTCGGCAGGGTCGTCGAAATAAAAACTGAGAGGGAAGCCATAATGGAAGGGCTGCTCTACGGTCCGGATGACGACGTGTGTGCCGAAGCGAGAGGCATTTTCGCCCTTCTCAAGCCGAAAGTGGCGCGCAAGCTCGGTATCGTCGACGAGCAGGCCCTGCGGGATCTGCTCCCGGAAGGCGAAACCTGATCGGCGGATGAGTGCATGGGACCGTTGG
>JAQAZR010000176.1:0-4515 GCA_032127235.1 Deltaproteobacteria bacterium | reverse complement strand
TGATGGTCGATCTTGTCGCTAACCATGTTTCAGCTGAAAGTCGCTGGTTCAGGAATTATCTGGCCGCGCAGAAGGGGTTTGAAGACCTGGCCATCGAGGTTGATCCTTTCACGGATCTCTCAATGGTGGCCCGGCCCCGGTCTTCTCCCCTGCTTACGGAATTCAAAAAAGATTGCGGCTGCAGGGTGCACCTGTGGACCACTTTCAGCGAGGACCAGATCGATCTCAACTACAAAAGTCTCCATGTCCTCGAAAACATGGTGCAGGCCATGCTGTTTTACGTATCCCAGGGTGCTAAAATGATTCGCCTGGATGCCATCGCTTATTTGTGGAAGGAAATCGGTACGCCCTGCATCCACCTCAAACAAGCCCACGATATGGTCAGGCTGTTTCGAAAAATTCTGGACAGCGTTGCGCCCCACGTTGTTCTGATTACCGAAACCAACGTTCCCCACGAAGAAAATGTCCAATATTTCGGCAACGGCCGCGACGAGTCTCAGATGGTATACAATTTCACCCTTCCACCGCTGCTGCTGCACGCCCTGTCAAGGGGAAACGCGCGGGTGCTTGCTGACTGGATCCAGACCTTGTCGACGCCCTCGCCGGCCACGACGTTTTTCAATTTCACAGCCTCCCACGACGGTATCGGGGCACGCCCCCTTGAAGGGATTCTATCCCCGACCGAAATCGATTGGCTGGCCGACCGGGTGCATCGAAATGGCGGATATATCTCCAATCGCCGCCGCGGAGATGGTACCGAAAGTCCTTATGAGTTTAACATCACTTATTTCGATGCACTCAAAGATCCCGGGATTGCCAACGATCCGTTTCATATAGCACGGTTTTTAGCTTCTCAGGCTGTGGCCTTGGCCTTGCCGGGCGTCCCGGCGGTTTACATCCACAGCTTCCTCGGCTCCCGCAACTGGTCTGCAGGTGTCCAGCAGACAGGGCGTGCCCGGGCAATTAACCGGGAGAAGCTGTCAGCTGATGTAGTGGCCGCGGAGCTGGCGGATTCGCAGTCGATCCGGGCGCGGGTATTTCAACCCTATCGGAATATGATCCGCGTTCGGATACGCCAGCCGGCTTTTCATCCGGGTTCCGGTACGCAGGTTCACCATCTCGACGACAGGGTGTTGACCATTGAGCGTTTTTGCCAAGATCAGACCCTTTTTGCGCTGACCAATCTGTCTGCCGACAAAGTGACCGTGACCCTTCCGAACATAGAAAAGGGCCACCCCCTTACCGATCTCATGAGTGGTCGAAGATTGAACGCCGAAACCATAAGCATGTCCCCCTATGAGGTGCTGTGGCTGGCATCAGGCCATACCCCGACCATTTCCTGAAATCGTCGGATGGCAGCGTTTGTCAAAATAATGTCCCGCAGCGGAGCATGTTTTTGGCAACAAATATGACACACCCGGCTTAGGCGTTGACAATTCGGTCGAATTTCTTATAAATAATCATTATGCGTTTAATGAGTTTATGTCCTCGATTTTTCGTTCGCCATTCTATATCCGGGTAAACCTTGCGACCTCAGGGCGAGTAAGTCGTCTTTGATAAATTCGTGAAACTAATTTATTCGAGGAAGCATCATGAAGATAGCCTTTCTCCACTACCATCTCAAAACAGGGGGGGTTACAACTGTTTTGCAGCGGCAGGTCTCAGCCCTGCAGGGTCGATGTGAGGTCCTTGTTTTGACCGGAGATCGTGCGGGAGTTACGCTGCCGTGCCGCGTAGTGGAAATTCCCGGGCTCGGGTACGACCGGCCGGACGTTCCACCGCCGACGCCCAAAATCACAGCCGACCGGGTCCTGAAAACGCTTTCAGATGTATGGCCGGGAGGATGTGATCTGCTGCATATTCATAACCCGACACTAGCCAAGAACCAGAACATTATCCAGTGCATCAAACGGTTACAGGCTTCCGGGGTCACCCTTTTCCTTCAGATTCACGATTTTGCCGAGGATGGACGGCCAGAGGTCTACTCCCGGGAACCTTACCCGGCGGACTGCCATTATGGCGTGATCAACGCCCGGGACAAACGGATTCTCGTTGAAGCGGGACTCGATGCATCCGGGGTGCACCATATCCCCAACGCCATCTACCCTTTGCCCGCAGTGACGGGATACTTGCCAGAAGAGTGGGTGCTTTACCCGGTTCGTGCTATTCGGCGAAAAAATATCGGCGAAGCCATTCTGCTGTCCCTGTACCTGAGACCGGGTCAATACCTGGGTGTCACCCAGCCTCCGAACAGCCAAACTGACATGGGGAGCTATCAGGACTGGCGGGTATATGTGAAAAAAGCCCGTCTGAATGTCCATTTTGACGTCGGGCGGCAATATGACTATTCCGTCTTGGTGGGGGCTGCGTCATCGATGGTCTCCACCAGCATTGCCGAGGGGTTCGGTTTTACTTTTCTAGAACCCTGGACCGTCGGCAAGGTGCTATGGGGGCGAAGGCTCGGAAGCATCTGTGCGGATTTCGAGGGAAACGGCCTTTGTCTGGATTTTCTCTATAACAGGCTCGATGTTCCCTTGGATTGGTTCGATGCGGACCAGTTTTTTCAGACCTGGCAAAGGACCGTCATGCATGCCGCAGAGATCTTCAGTCATTCGGTTACACGGGAGAAAATGAATCATTTTGCCACCTGTCTGGCACGTGATGGCCGGATGGATTTTGGTCTTCTGAACGAACGGTGCCAACGCCAGGTTCTTTCACACCTGCTGTCGGACCCAGGGGCTAAAAAACACCTGGCATCGCTGAATCCACGGATTTTATTTCCCGGGCCGGAAAACGATATGACGGCGGTGCTCGAAAACAACCGCGGCATCGTGACGGCATACTATGGTGAGAAAAATTGCCGGGAGCAACTCCTCGCGGTATACGAACGGGTTATCCACCAGCCGGTTCATCAGCGGCTTGACAAACAGGTCCTTCTCGACGCGTTTTTCGATCTTGAGCGATTCTCCCTGCTTAAATGGGGTGCATATGAGGGATGAGGGTGCCGTATTCGATAGACACATCCACCCCCTGGAACCGATTCCGACCGGGGAGATACCGACCGGTCTGTCAAAGATAAGACGCGTGAAGGCCATACTTTTCGATGTGTACGGCACGCTTCTGATCAGCAAATCAGGCGACATGGATTCTCATGTGCTGAGCCACGAACAAAAACGGGTACTCGCGGATGTACTGCGGCGCCATGGTATCGACAGGACACCGGAAAATATTATCGATTGCCTGAAGCGGACAATCGAAAATGATCATGCAAACCTTCGGCAAGAGGGGATCGATTACCCCGAGGTTGACATCGTCCGGGCCTGGGAAACGGTACTCGGCAACAGGGATACCGCCCGGGTGAAGGCGTTTGCGCTAGAGTATGAAATGGTCGTTAATCCGGTTTATCCGATGCCGGGACTCGAGGCCCTGTTGTCGGCCTGCCGGGGGCAAGACCTGCTACTGGGAATCATCTCCAACGCACAATTTTTCACACCACGTCTGCTCGAACGGCTGTTGGGCACATCGCTGGAAATGTGCGGATTCGATCCGCAATTGACCTTTTTTTCTTATCGCTTCAGATCCGCCAAACCTTCAAGCTTCATGTTCGAGAAGGCGGCCGAGGTTTTTTCCCAGCGGAGGGTCGCTCCGGCCTCGGTTTTGTGCGTGGGAAACGACATGCGCAACGACATCCTGCCGGCGAAGACGGTTGGATTTAAAACCGCCCTGTTTGCAGGTGACCTGCGCTCGCTGCGAAGAAGAGCAGATGAAGCCCGCTGCCGCTATCTTGTGCCAGACGTGATCATCACAGATCTGCGGCAATTGATCGTCGCTACCGACAATCTGTGAGCAAGGAGGCGTCATGGATAAATACCTCGAAGCACTTCCCCTGTTTGTGGACAAGATCCGGGAGATCCGGGAGATTGTCATCAGCAACATCGTGCTTCTGGGCCAGATCCCCGCACCGACATTTCATGAAAAAAGGCGTGCGCAGCACCTGGTGGAGCGTCTGGCCGAGTTTCAAGTGGACGAATGTGCCATTGACGATTACGGAAATCCCATAGGGGTGATTCGCGGAACATCTCCGACGAAACCGCCCATTTTTGTCGTTGCACATTTAGATACGTTTTCGGAGGTGAGGGATGACCTGCATTACGAAGTGACGGACAAGATCATCAGCGGCATCGGGGTCTCGGACAATTCGGCCGCTGTAGGCGTGCTGGTATCCTTGCCGGAGATTATCAAACGTCTCAATCTGCAGTTTACTTCGGACATCGTGCTGGTGGCACCGATTCTTTCCCTGGCTCGGGGCAACCTCGAGGGGGTCCGCAAGCTCCTTAGTCACTGGCCCTCGCCCATCCGGGGAGCTATCTGCCTGGAAAGCGTAGAACTCGGCCGGCTCAATTATTATTCCTACGGCATGATTCGCAGCGAAATTTCGTGCAGCATCGCTGTGGAGGAGCATGGGAGACACCGTTACGAGCCCAACGCCATCCTGGTCCTCAACGAGGTGATCAA
>JAQAZR010000175.1:0-3587 GCA_032127235.1 Deltaproteobacteria bacterium | reverse complement strand
AGCAGGTTGGAAGCGGTTTCGAAACCACTTCCGGTGATCGATCGGGTTTTTCTATACGCCGGTCCTGGGGCACGACGCGAGGTAACCCTCCGCACATTCCGGTGAAACAACCGGCAGGCTGACATGGAAGGTCGCTCCGCCATCGCCATTCGACGCGGCACGAATCGTTCCGCCGTGTGCCTCGACGATCGAGCGGCTGATCGACAGCCCCAGTCCCATCCCTTGGGTTTTGGTCGTAAAAAAGGGCTCGAACAGACGACCCGCGGTTTCGGTGTCGATCCCCACACCGGTGTCCGATACCGAAAGCGTTGCGCCGCCCGCCCTCGCGCAACCGCTTTTGACCGTTATCAGGCGTGTTGCAGACGCGACACGGTCCAGGGCATCCAGCGCGTTGACGAGCAGATTGATGACCACCTGTTGCAGTTGCACCTGGTCGCCCCACACCGTTGGCAGGCCGGCATCAAGATCCAACAGGATGCGGGCCAACCTTGCTGTCGCATCGCCCTGGACCACCTTAACTGCATCCCGCACCAAGCCGTTGAGGTCGACCTGCATATGAACCGGCCGGTCTTTTTTTACCAAGGCGCGAATGCGCTGGACCACCTCGCTGGCCCGCTTCTGGTCCGATACGATATCGCCGAGGGCTTCGCGCACCTCCTCGATATCGGGCTCCGGTTCCTCCAAAAGGCGCAGGGTCGCCTCGGCGTTCACGACAATCGCCGCCAACGGCTGGTTGACCTCGTGGGCGATGTTCTGACTGAGTTCTCCCACCGTCGACATCCGTGCCACGTGGGCGAGGTCGTGGCGCAGCCGCGCCGCTTCCTCTTCGGATTTTTTGCGTGCGGAGATGTCCTGAACGATGCCTTTCACGAGGAACGGCCGGCCGCTCCGGTCAAATTCGATCTCGACTTTTGCCCTGATCCATTTCGATTTAGCGTCGACAATGACGCGGTATTCGATGTCGGACGGGATTCCTTTAAGAGCGGCCTGCCAGATCGCGTCCACGTAGTCGCGGTCGTCCGGGTGAACCATTTGCAAAAATGCCCTGTAATTGAGCTTCGATTCGGCCGGCACACCGAAGACCTCTTCCGTCCCCTCGGACCAGGTCAATGAATCTTTTGGAATGTCAAATATGAAGCCTCCCATGCGCGCGACATCCTGGGCACTCTTGAGATTGGCCTCGCTGCGGGAGAGGGCCGCCTCCGCCCGCTTGCGCCTCGAAAGGCTGACCAACAGCACCGCGATGAAAACGCTCTGAACAACGAGAAAGGAGAGAAAGCCGGCAATCCACCATTTGTAGGTCTCCCAGAGGGAGAACTCCTTGAAGCGGACGATGCTGCCCGGCGGCAAGGCGCTCTCATCGATGCCCCAGCGCTTGATCTCGCGCCAGTCGAACAGGTATGGATTGTCGCGCATCACGACGGGCTCGATATCGCCGGCTTTCTCACCGTAGAGGACACGTAGAACCAGCTCCGCCGCTGTCCGGCCGTTGGCGTCTACCGATAACATCTGCCCCCCCACACTCCCAAAACCAAAGGCCGCGTCGATGAAGTTGTACAGCGGCGCATTGGCGGCTTTCGACACCATTTGCTGGGCTTCTGTTGAAACGAGCCGATTTCCGAGACCATCCACCGCCATAGTGAGGTAAAGAATCGCCGTCGATTGCGGTAATCGGGAAATCCGCTCCAACAACTCGACCATAGGCAGCCCGGTTAGGTCTGTCCATTCGAGTTGGTTTTTAAATTTTTCGAAGGCTTCGCGGGTGAGCGACACCAGGCGACTGTCCATCGGGCCATTACCGGCGACGACGGCAAGTCGTTTTAGGCCGGGCTGAAGCTTCTGGGCAATTTCGATCGTCTTGGCGATGTCCAAGCTTAAGGCAACACCGGTAAGGTTGGGCATACGGCCATATTTCGACAGGTCATCGACGTTGATCAGACCAAATACGGCGGGCACGCCGGGAAACACCGTTTCCCGACACTGCAACACGAAACTCAAACTGGATAACGTCATGGGTACGACGGCATCGATATGCTGCTGGGCATATTTGGCGTGCAGAAACTGAGCCAGGCGCCGCTGGTCGGACTCTCCTTGAAAAATAGGCAGATCGAGGCTTTCGCTATACAGGTTGATCTTGATTTCGGAGTCGTCAGTAAAAACCGCTTTCATCCCATCGAAGACCATTCGAAAGGCAGGGATCGCCAATCCATCCTGCGGGAAAATAACCAGAACGTGCTTGATACTTGCCGGGCCGGAAGCCCAGGATATGGGAACAAAGAGGCTGGCCGTCAGCAAGAGGAGCATGAAGGCTTTGACGACAGGGCCTGCTTTGTAATGGGTCTCGATGACCATTTTATATAAGTTTCAGAATTAATTGAATGAACTTATAGGATCAAACTTTTTGTAATTAATCATAATCAACATGTTTTGCAAGAATTTTCAGGGTCAGGGGATTGAACGGGCGGAATTGCGGTGAAGGGTCATTTGCGAATGGAAACTCATTCTAAATTTGAGCGCACATCAGGTTAATATCTCATTGATCTTCTGCGACAAAGCCTGCATGTTGTAAGGCTTCTGGATGAAGCCGCGGCATCCCCGGTTCAGAATCTCCCTTGCCTGACCGTCGATGCAGTAGCCGCTGGACAGCAGGACCTTGACGTCGGGATCGATTTTCTTCAGCTCATCAAATGTATCACTGCCCCCCATGCCCGGCATAATGAGGTCCAGGACAACCAGATCGATGCTGTTTCTGTGAGTGCCATACAATGACAGAGCTTCGTCGCCTTTACGGGTATAAAGGACGTCATAGCCCATTTTTTTGATCATCTGCGCGCCGATGTCGATGACCATTTCCTCATCGTCGACCAGCAGCACCGTGCCCTTTCCTCTCTTGACCTCTGAATGGCTTGCGCCGGCCTCAACCAGGGAACTGGCCGACACACGCAAGTAAATACAAAAGGTCGTCCCCTTTCCTTTCTCGGACACGACATCGATGTACCCGCCGTGAGACTTGACGATTCCATAAACCGAAGCCAGTCCCAAACCGGTCCCCCGCCCAATTTCTTTGGTGGTGAAGAAGGGGTCGAATATCCGTTTTTGGGTTTCGGGATCCATGCCGGTACCCGAATCGGTCACCTGCAGCTTCAAATATTTGCCGGGCTTCGGAGAATAGGGTTTATCGGTTAAATCGGCGTGGTCGACAACCGTGGTTTGCACACAAAGCTCACCGCCGCGGGGCATGGCATCGGCCGCATTGATGTACAGGTTAAACAGAACCTGCTCGATTTGCGATCTGTCCACATCAGCGACGATTCGTTCCGGTGCCAGATCCAGGTTGATGGTGACCTCTTTGCGCGTGCGTCCAAAAGTTTCCACGCTGTCCCGGACGACATGATTGAGATCGACGGCCTTGGGCTCGTATTTGCCTTTTCGGGCGTACCCCAACGGTTGACCGGTCAGCTTGGTGCCGCTCTGAACGAGCTGTTCGACATTTTGCAGATTCCTGTAGTGGGCACTGGTCGGATCCATGTCGCACATCATCAGAGAAATATTTCCCAGTATCCCCATCATCAGGTTGTTGAAGTCAT
>JAQAZR010000174.1:0-4813 GCA_032127235.1 Deltaproteobacteria bacterium | reverse complement strand
GACCTTAAAGGTATTTCCACCGTTTCCGAACAGTTTGGGTTTGCGGCATATCACAGGAGAAATTGGTGTCATGACCGAACAGACAACCACAACAGGAACCGGCAACACCAGCAGGGAGCTGTCGGATCTCTTGATCAGTCTCAACGTCACCAGGGATTTTCTGACACTCGTGGAGTTGCTGGATGCCTTGCCCGATATCCAGAAAACCCCTTACAACGTTACCCGCAGCCTCTACCAGGCGGTTTCCCAGGGTCGTGACATCGAAACCCTCGGCAAGCAGTTGGAAGGCTTCTTCGGTCCCGCTAAAAAACCGGCCGGCAAACCGATGCCGGTGAAACTGCGGTTCAGCGCGACACTCAAATACCTGAACGGTATTCGGGAAGAGCAGGCCCTCTATCTGCGCAAGGCCGGAAAGGGGTATTACTATGGAGCGCTGTGGCCCTGGCACAAAGAACAGGGCAAAATCACCGTGCATCTCGGCTACTGCGCCAACAAGATGAGCGACGCGGATGTCGAAAACTATCAACGACTCATAAAAACAAAAATCTTGAACGACAAGGTTTTCGATGCCCTTTCCGACCGGGAAGGCGGAATGGTGCAAGGCATCAGTCTGCCCTCATTTTTACACATGGCCCAGTTTGAAAGGCTCACCTGCACCGTTGAAATCAGAACGACCGGTGCGGTGGGCTATCTCCATCTGCTGGACGGGGATCTGATCGCCGCCGAGTCGGGCAGCATGAAAAACAAGGCGGCGGCCTATGAGATCATCAGTTGGGACAATTCGGAAATTGTCCTGCTGGATGCGGCCGGCCGCAACAAGAACGAGATCAATCAGCCGTTGGTGGAGATTTTCACGGAAGCTCTCAGACTGAGAAACGACAAAAAAGGTAAAAATATGGTGGCACCGGCCGCGGCGGCATCGGTGCTCAACATCCAGGCCAACGACCGCTATAAGTCCCTGCGAGAGGCGCAGCAGACATCGAAAAGCCGGCTGCCGAAAATTGTGGCTGCCGTGCTGCTGGCCCTTCTTCTGCTTGCGACGGTCGGCACCTACGGCACCCGTTACCTTAAAGCGCGACAGATTTCAAAAGAATACCGGGCCATTCTCGAGCGGGTCAGCGCCATCGAGGACCCCGACGACCAGAAAGTCTTGCTCCAGTATTTCATCGATTCGCATGCCGACAGCGAATACCACACAGCGGCGCGGTCAAAGATTCGCGAAATCAATCAAACGGTCGAGCTGCAGAGCTATGAATTTGTCACCGCAGCGGTGGAGAAGCTTCCCATAGACGCCAACTACGAAGCCGCAGCCACAGCCTTGTATAACCAGTATATCGAAAAATATCCCGACAGTCCCCACGCCGCTTCAATTCAGCTGAAGCTTTCCGAGATACCGACCCTGATCGACAATGTCGATTACGCCCGCCTCGAGGATGCCGCCCGGCTCGATTCCAAAAATCGTATCGAGGCTTACCTCGGGTATTTGCTGAAACATCCGAATGGTCGGCACCGCACTCAGGTCGAGGCCTTGGTGGCCGATATGAGTGAAGAGGTCTACGGGCACCTGGTGAAAACCATGCCGCAGTGCGACCAGACCGGCAATTGGGATAAATGCATTCTGCTTTGCGACAATTTTCTCAACTACTTCCCCAAAAATTATCGCACTGGCGAAATCGAGAACTTAAAGGCCGTAATGGAGGACAAACGCGATGTCGCGGAATTGATGGAGACCGTAAAGCGGCTCGGGAACAAGTTTGAATCGGCCAAAAATGTTCTGGCAGCCTACCTTGACGGAAATCCCGATTCGACCCAGGCAGCGCGGATCAGAGACAATATTGCCCGACTCGATCGCAACCTCAGAGAAAGCCGTGAATGGCAGACAGCGGCCGCCTACAGTCAGAACAGCCAGTACAGTCTGCCCGACAGAATCAATTACATCGGACAATACATTCGTTTGAATCCATCCGGAAGATTCGACAAAGGTGCCCGGTTGCTACTGACCCAGCTCCAGAATGAAAACCGCACGCTCTATCAAAACCGCATTGAAGAGCAACGTAAACGGCAGCAGGCGGAAATGGCGCAGGAAAGAAACCGGATTCAGGCCGAGAAAAGAAAAATCGCTGCTCAGATCCGTCAGTCCGGCACCCGCTATGTCGTCAACGACGACGACACATTTACAGACACCAAGACCGGCCTGACCTGGAGCCTGCTCGACTCGAACGCCGACCTCGGTGAATGCCAGGATTTTAACGCCGCCCGCACCTATATCAGCGCGTTGGCTGCTGGTGGGTATCACGACTGGCGCCTGCCTTTCGGCAGCGAACTGGCCGAACTCTACAAGACGCCCCCCTATTTTCCCGGCCAGAGCGCTCCCTGGTACTGGACTGCGGAGGTATTTGCAAAGGGCTACAAAAAGGAAGCTCTGATCGTGACCTCGATCCGGGAAAAAGGTTTCAAGCGACTTCACCACGACATTTACGCCTGCGGCGCGGTTCGTGCCGTACGGCCCTGAGTCCTTCGCGACCCCCGCACGGCAACCGCTCCGTGAAGGGAAACGCGATAGCCGCTTAACGGTATCAATGCAGGCCGCGCAGCCGTTCCAGGCGGCCGGTTATTTCGGTAATGCGGATGCCGTATTTTTCATCCTTGACCAAAACCACCCCCCGGGCAATCAGCTTGTTGTTGGCCAGTATGTCCACCGGTTCGCCTTCCAGCCGAGACAGCGGCACCGCCGATCCGGGCCCTAATTGGAGCAGATCACGAATCGGCATTTTCGTCCGTCCGAGCTCGACCGTGACGTCCAGTGGAATGTCGAGGATGATGTCGAGGTTCGACCCGTCGCCCAGGCGTAAGACGTCCCGTTTTTCCGAATCGCTTGAACGGCCGCCATCGGCGGCTTCGCGCGACGCCCTTTCTTCGGCCGCGGCGGCTGATTTTTGGGGTGGCGGTTCAGCGGTTGTCGGCGTCGCACTTTTTGTGTTTTCCTTTTTCCCGCCGCCGGCAGTGGCCGCATTGCTGTTATGGGGTAAGGGCGCAACCGTCTCGGATGGACCATCCTCAGAAATGATCTTCTCTGCGGTTGGGTTGCTTTCAGACTTATTTTCCATCGGCGTATCCAGCTATTGACCATCCAGTTTCATGAAACAGGTTGGTTTTCGAACCCCGTCTCCTCTTCTCAACGGGCAAGATCAAGCACCACTCTGCCGCTCAACTGTCCTTTGAGTATCGTGTCGATCAGTGGGTCGACCTCTTCGAGGGAGACGGTTTCGCACAGGTCATCGAGGTGATCTGGTTTCCAGTCGGCGGCGAGTTTTTGCCAGATCCTCAAACGAAGATCCATCGGGCAGGCCACCGAATCGATGCCCAGCAGGTTGACCTTGCGTATGATAAACGGAAAGACCGTTGTGTTCAATTCGGGAGAAGCGACCAGTCCGCAACAGGCAATGGACCCGCCGTACTGGGTCGCTTTGATGGCCGTGGCCAAAATGTCGCCCCCCACCGTGTCGACAACTCCCGCCCAGCGGCCTTTCAGTAGGGGCCGGCCGGAAGTGTCGGTCGCTTCTTCGCGGCTGAGGACTTCAGTGGCCCCCAGATCTTCGAGAAACGCCTTTCGGTCCGCTTTTCCGCTGACGGCCGCGACGCGAAAGCCGATTTTTGAAAGGATCGAAACGGCCAGGCTGCCGACACCGCCGGTGGCGCCGGTGACCAGAACAGCGCCCTGTTGCGTCTCAAGGCCGTGATCGATCAGCTCGAAAATCGACAGAGCCGCCGTAAAGCCGGCGGTCCCGTAAATCATGCTTTCCTTAAGGCTGAGGGGCGACGGACGCGGAACGACCCAGCCGGACGGCACGCGGATGAATTCGGCAAAACCGCCGGAGGTGTTCATCCCAAGATCATAACCGGTGACGAGTACCTCATCACCGGATTTAAATTGCGGGCTTCGGCTCTCCGTCACGCTTCCGGCGGCATCGATGCCTGGGGTGTGCGGAAAATTTTTGGTGACGCCCCGGTTGCCTGTGGCCGAAAGCGCATCCTTGTAGTTGAGTGACGAGTATCGGACCTTGACCAGGACATCGCCGTCGGGCAGATCATCAAAGGACTTGCGTGTAATACGGCGATTGAATGTCTTGTCCGTTTTCTCATTGACGACCATTGCCTTGAAATCTTTAATTGTCATGGCGATCTCCTCCTTAAATTTAAAGAACCACACCACTTCTTTCAGGTCAAGAGCAACTTAAATTTTGTCCACGCACGAAGATATTATACAGCACATATAAATTTAGTTGACATTGTAATACAATATTTATAAAATAATAACATGAAAAAAGACATCGTTTACAGTATTCGAATGAGTATCCTCGTCCGCGAAGCACTTAAGCGGGCTGCCAAGAAAGAAAGGCGCACGGTCGCGTCCCTGTTGGACAAAATCATTCTCGATTACCTCGAAGCGCAGCGCTATCTGTTGCCTCACGAAACCGGTTCCGATCGCCGGGGCCATCAGAGAAGCAAGATTACCCTTCCGGCGACCACGACCATGGACATCGACGGGCATAGGGATTCCTTTCCCTGTGTTATCACCGATATTGCCATGGGGGGTGTTTTTGTCACCTATCCGAAGGGATCGAAAATCAAAGAGGCCTTTCTGCGTGAACTGGATCGTTTCGACCTATCCTTCAAGCTTCCCCAAACCGGTGAACAGCTTGACTTTCAATGTGATGCCCGCCGCATGGTGGAAGTGGACGGCGAAATCCAGGTCGGCGCGATTTTGAATGAACCCGCAGACACGGACCTGAACAAGCTGAAGACCTATCTG
>JAQAZR010000173.1:0-2648 GCA_032127235.1 Deltaproteobacteria bacterium | reverse complement strand
CCCGAGGAGGCGCTCGAAGACCTGCTGTCCAACCCCTGAAGCAGAGAAGGGAGAAAGCATGCCCGAACGCATATTGAGCTGCTCGGCCGCCCTGGCCGAGGCTCTGAATGAAGAGATGACCCGCGATCCATCCGTGTTTATAATCGGTGAGGACATTAAGGCCCATGCCGGAATCTTCGGTCAGTTCAAGGGTATTCCGGAAAAGTTTCCGGACCGCATCATCGACACCCCCATCAGCGAATCGGCCATCGCCGGAGTCGGTCTCGGAGCGGCGTTGACCGGCCTGCGGCCGGTCGTCGATCTGCACTTTTCCGATTTCGTCACCTGCTGTATGGACGAACTGGTCAACCAAACCGCCAAGATTCGCTTCATGCTTGGCGGGCAGGTGAGGGTGCCGCTGGTCGTCTGGTGTCCGGACGGCGCCGGCCTGCGGGCGGCTGCCCAGCACTCCCAGTCCCTGGAAGCCTGGTTTGTGCACACACCGGGACTAAAGGTGGTGGTTCCGAGCGAGCCCGTCGACGTCAAGGGATTGATCAAGGCGGCCATTCGTGACGACGATCCCGTGATGTTTTTCCAGCACAAGAAGCTGTTTGCCAAAGAAGGTCCGGTGCCCCGGGGCGACTATATCATTGAACTGGGGCAGGCAGCGGTGAAACGACCGGGTACCGATGTGACCCTGATCGGCTACGGGTCCGGGTACTATCTGTGCCGGGAGGCCGTGCAACAACTGTCCGAGATGGACATCGATGCCGAGGTGATCGACCTGCGAACCCTCAAACCACTGGACATGCAAACGGTTGCGGATTCGGTCAAAGTTACCCGGCGGGCGGTGATCGTCCACGAGGCCTGTCGGACCGGCGGGTTCGGGGCCGAGCTGGCCGCGCGGATCCAGGAGGAACTGTTCGATTATCTGGCGGCGCCGGTCAAGCGGGTTGCCGCCAGGGACGTGCCGATGCCTTTTTCACCTCCGCTGGAGGATTTCGTCCTGCCGAAAGTTGCCGACGTGGTCGCGGCGGTTCGTGAGGTGAGATCGCGAAAGTGGAAAAAGATGTCATCGTTGAGATGATCTATCATCTTACCGGGAGGTCCAAATGAACGCTCAGATGATGGGGCGGACCGATTTCGAACCCATTGGGAAAGACACTACCGTTACCCCTGTGAAACGGTTCTCCCTGCTGCTACTTGCCGCTCTCTTTGTTTACTTGGGGCTACACACCGATGTAGCGGCCGAAACCACGCTGCGCTGCGGGGGTGGTCTTGTTTCCGTTGGAGACACCACCGCGAAGGTGTTTGAGAAATGCGGTGAGCCCACAAATGAGTCCAAATGGGAAGAAGGGCACAACACCTACATTTCACAAATATACGATTACGAGAAAGAGCGCTATCAGCTCCCTGAGCTGATAAAGGGGCCTATCCTGATGGAACTATGGACGTATGATCTCGGTTCCAACAAGTTCATCCGCTACCTGCATTTCGCAAACGGCCGTCTGATTCGGATCGAAACAGGTGAGAAAGGCGGCAAGTAATCGTGCAGATGATCGATCCAAAGATCGATCGTGGCTTTCCTGCTCAAGGTGAGGTGACGTTTACTCGGCCCGCAGGGCTTCTATCGGGTCGAGGTTGGCCGCCCGGACTGCGGGCAGAACCCCGGCAGCCAGTCCGATGACGGCCGCCAGCAGTTCGGCCAGAACCACATAGGACCACGGCGTATGCGTGGGAAGCGCCGGGACCGCTATTCCGAGCAGCCAGGCACCTCCGGTGCCGATCACCAGGCCTGCCAGACCGCCGATGCTGGCCAACACAACGGCTTCGCCGATGAACAAGGCCAGGATCTGCCGACGACCGGCGCCAAGGGCCCGCAACAGCCCGACTTCTGCCGTGCGCTCGTTGACGGCGATAATCATGATGGTCAGAATGCCCACTCCGCCGACCAGAAGGGAAATCCCGCCCACCGCACCCACCGCCAGGGTCAATATGTTCAGAATCGAACCGAGTACTTCGAGCATCTGCTCCTGGGTGGTGATGGTGAAGTCCTCCGATCCATGACGGGCGATAAGCAGTTTCCTGGCCCTCTCGGCCACTTGGTCGGCACCGGCGCCGACGGCATAGAGCAGATCGATTTCCATCAGACTTTCGCGATTGAACAAAGACAGGGCCCGGGCGGCGGGTATGTAGACGGCGTCATCCAGGTCAAAACCCAGCATCTGCCCCTTGGATTCCATGACGCCGACAACCCGGTATCTCTCGCCTCCGATTCGAACGCGCTGCCCCAACGGGTTGCGGCTGCCGAACAACTCGTTCTGGACCTTGCTTCCCAGCACCACCAGGGCTCGCGGAGAGCGGGGATCGTCAGGCGGCAGAAACTGACCTTTGGCAACCTTGATACGCCAGACTGCCGGAGCTTCCGGTCCGACTCCGAAGATGTAAGTCCGGCGGCTCCGCTTTTCAAACTCCACCGGGGCGTTTCCCTGCACGACCGGTACGGCCGCCGTCACCTCGGGGATCCGCTTCATCGCTTGGGCGTCTTCGAGCGTCATCGGTCGCACGTTGCTGATGATCGCCCCGGAAACACCCACGGTGGTGGTCTTGCCGGGGTTGATGCCGATCAGATTGGTGCCGAACTGCGTGAACTCGCTCAGCACGAATCG
>JAQAZR010000172.1:0-4613 GCA_032127235.1 Deltaproteobacteria bacterium | reverse complement strand
GTCTCTTTCATGACGTCAACCTCTGGTCGTGATAAAACAGGATTAATAAACGAGCACCGCATTGGATTCTATCGCTTCGACGTTCAGGGCGCCGGCAGCGGTTGTTTGCGCTCCTTCGATGAGGTCGCTGGATTCATCGATGTTACGCTCCTTGATGCAGGGCACACACACGAGCAGTTTTCCGCCCAGTTCAAGGAATTCAGCCACTAGCTTCTTTACGGGTGGAAAACCGCCTGGTCGCCCCATGTTGTCCGCGTATCCTCTGCGGGCCAGGTAGACCCCGTTACCCTGCAAGACGACCGTGGCCTTGATGTCCATGGCCAGGGCCGCATTGGCCATGACAAACGGCATCGCCGCCTTTTCCGGATTGTCATCGGCATGGGTGCAAATGTATAGGATTTTTTCTTCTTGTTCTGTCATTTTTTGCATTTCCTTTCCTCAGTTAACGTGAACCTTCAGTTTATGCCGCTGACGCGGACGCTCGCTCTTTGACTTTCATCAGATACAGCGCCAACGGCCGATAGAGTTGATGGGTCCACTTGGCAAACGGAACCTCGATCACGAGCATCGGCACGGCGATCATCAGGTGGATGACATAAATGGCGTAGGTGCTCAAGGGCATTTCCAACAGACGGGTGAAGTGAATCAAAATACCGCTAAAGGTGGTCAACCACAAAAGAACCAGAAATGCCCAGTCGGATGAATGGGTATGCTTGTATACCGTCTTACTCTTTCGCAGTCGTCCGATGATCGCGTAGGAAACGCCGTAAAGAATCGCAAAGGTGGCATAGTAGCCCAGCAGTCGCACCGGATGCCATAGGGCGTAAATTTCATCCCTCTGAAACCAGCGGATTCCCACGACAACCAGCAGAAAAACCGTTGAATAGCCGGTCATGATCAGCAGGTGAACGATCCACTGTTGCCGCTGCGGCTGCGTCCCACAGGAGTTGAATTTTTTCTGGGTCAAAAACTGAAGCACAAATTCTTTGGCCTCCTGCAAATAAGTCTTCAACGGAATGCCCCGCAGGGACACTCCCGGCGCACCACTGCCTCCGGGGTTGGTTGTCGCACCGTATTGATCTGGCTCTCCCATGACGGCCTTGAACATCCGATAGGCGTTGGTCAATAAAAAGAAGGAGAGCACCGCCAGCATGATCAAATCGAGAATCTCGATGGTCGTGTTGGGGGCGAACACGTTCAGGGCCACTCGGTCTGTCAGCATTGGCCCGTGAAAAAAGTAAAACCCAAGTCCCACCAAGGCGGCCACGATCAGAATCGCCATCACCTCGAAAATCTTGGAGGTGTAGAACAGGCGCGATACACCCGTCCAATCATATAGTGACGTCAGATAGCGCCGCAGCCCCATCATGACCTCACCTGGATTGGCCTGGCGCGGGCAGGTCTCACTGCAGTCACCGCAGTAATAGCAGAGCCAGGGTTCGGGACTCTGCAGCAGTTTGTCATTGAGACCGAGCTGTAGATAGCGGATCACCTTGCGTGGAAAAGGTGTTGCGGCGGAGGACAGAGCACACACCGCCGTGCAGTTGCCGCAGTTGAAACATGTCGCTGCGTCTTCGACGCCGAATTTTTTGAGATTGATCAACAGATCGGGATCGACCAATGCCGTCATGATGCGTCTCCCATAAATTTATTGAGTTCAGTTGGAAATTTGGTAGCGGAAATAGTCTCCGTCCTTCGTTCCTTCGGCAACCGCTCCATATTTGCGAAGCGTCGCGACAAACATAAGAACCTGCGATGCCGGCAGGCCGGTTGCCTGTACAATCTCCGGGACCGTTTTCCCTTCGTTTTTGATCTGCTCCGTTATGCGCTTGATAATCTGCTGTTGCGTCTTTACAGTCTCTTTGGCCCGGCTGATCTGCCAGGCCCTCTCTTCGCGCAGCTTTTTGAGGGCTGCCTTGTCGCTTTTATTTTCTTCGCTCATCACGCTCACTCCCGTGCGCCATCATGTATCTTGCGTTTGCTTCTACTGCTAGCAGTATCTTGCCATCCCTGCCGCCGCGTCATGCTGCCAGGATGGCATTTACCATCTCTTCGTACTGCTTCAGCGCCCATCCATTGACGTCGATGGCATTCTCCGCGCATTCGCCCACGCAGACGCCGCAGCCCGTGCAAAGCGCCGGATTCACCTCGGCCCGCTTGACCGTTTGGCCGTCGACCTGTCGGCCGACCATTCGAACGGCACCTTCCACCGGACAGACTTCCGTGCAACGGCCGGTGCCACTGCAGCGGTCGAGGTTGACATTCGCCACAAAGGGATCGAGTTCCACATAGCCCTTGACAAGCAGGGCGGTAGCCTTGACCGCAGCTGCCTGGGCGGCTGCGCAGGCCTCACCGACGTCCATGGGGGCCTGACAGGTGCCGGCCAGAAGGATGCCGGTATTGGCGACCTCAACCGGCCGTAATTTCGGATGCACTTCCTGAAGAAAACGATCGGCACCGACCGGCAGTTTCATCATTTCGACCAGATCGGTGATGGGCTTCGGCACCATTCCGACCGAAAGAACAACCAAGTCGACTTCCGCCGTGACGTTTTCACCAAAGGTCAAAGTGTCCTTGACGGATATTTTTAGCGGGTAGTCGGAACCGTTCGCTTTTTCCACGAGCGGCGGCGCGTCGGCTTCGAACCGGAAGAAGAGCACATTGCTGCCGGAAGCCTGGTCGTAGACTTCTTCCTGCCCCCGTCCATAAGTGCGAATGTCGCGATAGTACTCCAAGACATGCGTTCCAGGGAAAGATCGCCGGATCTGCAGCGCGGCCTGCAGGGTGGCGCTGCAGCAGGTGCGCGAGCAGTATTCGTTCACATCGCCGTTTTCATCCGGTTCGTGGATGCCGGGAATCTGGCGGCTACCGACACAGTGAATGAAGGCCACTCGTCGAATGGCGCGTCCGTTGACCTGCAGCATCCGTTTGTCGTTTTTGGTAAAGGCCATCTCTCGAATCAGCTGCGGCAGGGTAATGACCTCGGGGTTCTCACCGTATCCGTATTCACCGCTGCGCGGGGTGTAGGTTTTGAACCCGGTGGCCAGCACGATCACACCGGTCTTAAGCTGAATGTCGCGGCTGTCGTCCGGTAGGATATCCGGAAAAAACCCAGCAAAGGGCTCATAATTTCCAGGCATGGTCCCGGAACCTTCATCCTTCGATGTCGGTGGCTTTTGCCGTATTGTCGTTTTGAAGTTTCCCACATAGCCGTCCATCTGAACAATTTCGGCGCTGGTAAAGACGGTGATCCGCGGGTCCTTTACCACGGCGGTGGCCAGGTGGGTGATCAAGTCGGCCGCTTTTTCGCCGGTCGGAACCAATTCGGTCAGCTGCGCTGCCTGCCCGCCCAGAAATGGCGATTTCTCGACCAGGGCCACCGCAATACCGCACCCGGAGAGATCCAAGGCCGCCCGCATACCGGCCATGCCGGCGCCGATCACCGTTACGTGCTGCCGGGCATCGACTCTGATCGGTTCCAAGGCTTCAAGGTTCCTGGCTTTTGCTACCGCAGCGGACACCAGGCGGGTCGCTTTACTGGTGGCGCTTTCACCGTGGTGCACCCAGCTGACCTGCTCGCGGATGTTGGCATGTTCGTAGAGATACGGGTTCAGGTGTGCACGTTTGATGGCGCCCCGAAAGGTCAATTCATGGAGACTGGGAGCACAGGACGCCACTACCACGCGATTGATGCGGCCGTCCTCGATGTCTTTCTGGATCAACTCCTGCCCGGGGTCCGAACACATGAACATGTTGGTGTGAGTAACCACCACACCCGGAATGTTTTTAATATTTTCAGCCAGTTGCTGAACATCGACGTGGTCGGATATATTGCCGCCGCAGTGGCAGATGTAGACACCGACCTTTTTCTCGTTCTCTTCCTTTTGCACTGTTGAACTCATATCCCTTCTCCTGCTCACAGTTGCCGGACGCAGCTGCTTAAAGGTTTTCACGTGTTCAGGCGCCATAGTGGCCATGACACGTGGTCCGCCGCCACAATGCGGACATCAGGCGGCCCGTTCTGCAAACATACGCAGATATTTGGCCGCTTCCGTGGCTGCGGCGCCGGCCTCGACGATGGTGTCGACGATGTCTTTCGGTCCGGCGGCGACACCTGCGGTGAAGACGCCTTGCATATCGGTCAGCGCGGGAGCGATTTTCGGCATCGTGGTTTTGATAAAGGCATCCTCGGCAGTTGAGACCGGGCAAATGCCGGCCGGGTTCCAGTCCGGCACCATCCCCAGCGAAAGGACCACCAGGTCGTGTTCGCGAATCGCCACCCGGCCGTCTTCCTCCTGAGCCTCATACTGCAAAGCCACTTTCTGGTCTTCGCCTTGTTGGATGCGCGCCACTTTGGCCTTCACGAACTCGATCCCCATGGCCTTGGCGTTTTGATAGAACTGTTCATAGCCTTTGCCGAAGGCCCGGATGTCCATGTAGTAAATGGTGATGTCGGCCAACGGCAGTGAACCGGATAGCAGCATGGCTTGTTTGATGGCATACATACAGCAAACGCGGGAGCAGTAACCGACTCCCAGACTCTTGTCCCTGGAGCCGGCGCACTGGACATAGGCAATCGACTCGGGTTCCTTGCCGTCCGAGGGGCGGAGCAC
>JAQAZR010000171.1:0-5316 GCA_032127235.1 Deltaproteobacteria bacterium | reverse complement strand
AGGAGATCGAAAAGATTGCGGCGGGCGTTGTAATGCGCGGATGCAAGCACCCGGTCCTTCACTTCAGAGGCACCGGCAATGCCGGAAGGCTCTTCCGGCGGTACCCCTAGCCCCACCGCGGAAACCATTCCCTCAGTCCAGTCGATACGACCCCCGTTTTTCGGCTCGATGACGTCCGCACCGTCGCCGTTAGCAGTTATCAGCAGAATCGTCAGAAAAGACACCAGGCATCTGATTGACGCAGTCACCTCTACAAAAAGCCTCCTGTCAGTCGAGCGGCATTTCAGCCGTAGCGGCCGCTACCAATTAAGATGGTGCCACTATGCTGCCGGTCCTCAAACCGGCTTGTCATTTTGTATATGGCGAAGAGTGGCATGTCAACCGGATCGGCGGTATCGGTCAAAAGCCGCAGGGAAATCATCGGATGAAAACCCGGCAAACGGGAAGGATTGGCGCTGAAGTCCGGTCGGATCAGCGGAATTGATTACGAAAACGGTTTCAGGTGCGGCCGCCGCTCCATCTCAGCTTGGCCTTGAGAACATCGTAATAGGGCCGGTTCGGCTCTGAGATCATGTAGATCGGGTGCGGTGATTTGCAGACCGCTATCGTGTCCCGATCATCGATGGCAAGTCCCTGCTGACCGTCGAAGGTGAGCATGATGTCCGAGGATCGTTTTTCCAGTTTGATGGTTACGGTCGCGGCGTCGGGAATGATCAGGGGGCGGTTGGTCAGGGTAAACGGGCAGATCGGTGTCATGACCATCGCCGGCACAGCGGGATGGATCACCGGTCCGCCGGCTGCCAGAGAGTAGGCGGTCGAGCCGGTCGGAGTGGCAACGATAAGTCCGTCGGCCCGATAGGTCGTCAAATAGCGGTCATTGATATAGGTCTCGATGTGGGCCAGGCGAGCAAGGGCACCTTTGTTGATCACCACATCGTTGAGCACCGTTTCGACCGCGCGCTCCTGGTCCCGGCGAATCACCCTGACAAGCAGCCGCATACGGGGTTGAGTGGTGAACGTGCCTTCCAGTATAGTAGACGCCACGGAAAAGAGGCGATCTTCGGTGATTTCGGCCAGGAAGCCGACCTCGCCGAACTTGACCCCCAAAATCGGTATGGGTTGGTCGCCGATCCAGCGCACGGCGCTCAGAAAGGTGCCGTCGCCGCCTAAAACGAGAATGCAAGAGAGATCGGCCGGGGCCTGCTCCAACATGCCTGACGGGCGGCCCAGCTTGGGTGGTCGGCTTTCCTTGCGAAGGGTTTTAACCCCCTTTTCAGACAGCCAGCTTTCCAGTTCGTCTGCTTTACGGCTGACTGTTGGATCTGTCTTGACGACGATGCCGATCGTTTTCACGATATGAACTTCCCTTGCAATTGCGGCGCACCAAAACCTTAAATCGCTGTAGTCATACAGGCAAGTAGCCTAAACGGCAATATTTTTTTGCCGCCGAAAAAATAAATTCAACTTGACTCTATCCGTTTATCCGCTCTATAACCATCGAATTCGACCGGGAGATTGTGGGTTTCAACAACAGGTTACACGCTAAAAGGAGGACGTAACATGAACATGAAAAAAACGTTTACGGTAGCAATTGTCGGTTTATTTTTGGTGTTTTCACTGGTGGGAATCGGTACTGCGGCCGACACCATCAAACTGGGTGTCGCCGGACCGCACAGCGGTGACCTGGCTTCATACGGTATCCCGACTGTCAGGGCGGCTGAGATCATCGTTAAAAAGGTCAACGCCAAGGGCGGTGTTATGGGCAAACAGGTGGAACTGCTGGTGGAAGACGATGTCTGCAAACCCGAAATCGCCACCAACACCGCCACCAAACTTGTCTCCGAAGGGGCCGACGTCGTGTTGGGTCATATTTGCAGCGGGGCAACCAAGGCTGCGCTCGGCATCTACAAGGGCGCCAAGAAAATTGCCATGTCGCCCTCGGCCACCAACCCCGCCCTGACCCAGAGCGGCGATTATCCGAACTTCTACCGCACTATCGCTTCAGACGATGCCCAGGCCCAACTGGAAGTCGACTTCGCCCTCAACAATTTGAAGGCCAAGAAGATTGCCGTGCTCCACGACAAGGGCGACTACGGCAAGGGGCTGGCCGAGTTCGCCAAGAGCTACCTGGAAAAAGATCCCCGCGCTACGGTGGTGCTCTACGAGGGCGTGACACCGGGCGCGATGGATTACTCCGCCGTCGTGCAGAAAATCAAGCAATCCGGTGCCGATGCGGTCATTTTCGGAGGCTATCACCCGGAAGCCTCCAAGATCGTGTCCCAGATGCGCAAGAAAAAGATGAAGACCGCTTTTGTTTCCGATGACGGTGTCAAGGACGACACCTTTATTAAGGTCGCCGGCCAATATGCCGAGGGTGTATATGCTACCGGTCCTAAAGACCTTTCGAGCAATCCCATGTACAAGGAGGCCGTCGAGGAGCACCGCAAGGCCTACGGCGAGGACCCGGGCGCTTTCTATCCGCAGGCGTACGCCGCCACATTGGCGCTGCTCAATGCCATCGAAAAGGCCGGTTCCACTGACTACGATGCCCTGCGCAAGGCCTTGCAGACAAATGACGTCGAAACGCCCTTGGGCAAGATCCGTTTCGATGAGAAAGGCGACGCTACCGGTGTCGGGTTCTCCGTCTACGTCGTGAAAAACGGCAAATACGTCGAGGTCAAGTAATATTCCGGACGCGAATAAGGGGGAAGGCCATACGCCCTCCCCCTGAATTTTACGGAGATGGCCATGTCCTGGGATTTCGACTACTTCATAGAGCTATTTCTGGCGGGGTTGACCCGCGGAAGCATTTATGCCCTGATCGCGCTGGGCTATACCATGGTCTACGGAATCATCGAACTCATCAACTTCGCCCATGGCGAGATTTACATGATCGGTGCATTCACGGCGCTGATTGTCACCGGGGTCTTGACGCTGATGGGTTGGAACTCGGTCGCCATTCTCTTTATCGCCGCCGGAGTGGCGGTGGTTTACTCGTCGGCCTACGGTTACACGGTCGAAAAAATTGCCTACAAACCACTGCGCAATGCACCGCGTTTGTCGGCCCTGATCAGCGCTATCGGCATGTCGCTTTTTCTTCAAAACTACGTGCTGCTGGCGCAGACCTCGGATTTTCTGCCGTTTCCGGCCCTGATTCCCGAGTTCAAGTGGCTGCAGCCCTGGGAACACATCGTCCGCTCCTCACAAGTCGTCATTTACGTCACCACGGCTATTGTCATGATCCTGCTGACTTTTTTGATCAAATTCACCCGGATCGGCAAAGCCATGCGGGCGGTTTCCCAGGACAAGGCCATGGCCATGCTGGTAGGTGTGGACGTCAACCGCGTCATTTCGGTGACCTTCATCGTCGGATCGGCCACGGCAGCCATCGGTGGCGTCCTGATCGCCTCCCACATCGGACAAATCAATTTCTACATTGGCTTCATCGCCGGCATCAAAGCGTTTGTCGCCGCTGTTCTGGGCGGCATCGGCAGCATTCCGGGGGCAGTGCTCGGCAGCCTGGTTCTTGGGTGGACCGAAAGCTTTTTCACGGGCTATATCTCCAGCGATTACGAGGACGTCTTCGCATTCCTAATCCTGGTTTTCATTTTGATTTTCAGGCCCTCCGGTATCCTGGGACGTGCGGAATCAGAGAAAGTGTAGCTGTCGGCTTCATCGAAACGGAAACTGTGATGCCTTTTTCGGTCAACCGATTGAATCGAAAGCAGCCAAACCCAATGGGATAGGATTTGAAAAGTGATCAGCCTCGCAGAAATCAAAAAGTCTTTTCTGGTGTCGCTCTGGTTCATGTTTCTGACCTTCCCGATCATGGTCATCCGGGTCAACACCATCTACAAACAGGTTGAATGGCGCTGGGAAAACATGCTGCTGGTGGGTGTCGGCAGCTTCTTTTTCTCCCATATCTGGCGGTATCTCTTGCGGCGCAAAGAGATGGGGCGCAAAAAAGAACTGGCTGAAAAAGCCGGAGTCAGGCTCACCCTCTGGCAGCGGCTCACAGAAGATCGAAGAATCTACCTGTTGGCGCTTGCCGTCGTTTTCGCTTTCACTGCAGCATATCCGTTCGTCTTTTCCATGTACCAGACCAACATCATGATCAGCGCCCTGATTTACATCATGCTCGGGCTGGGCATCAACATCGTGGTGGGACTGGCCGGACTGCTCGATCTCGGGTATGTCGCCTTCTACGCAGTCGGTGCTTACTCCTACGCACTGCTAAACTATCATTTCGGCCTCAACTTCTGGCTGGCGCTTCCCATCGGTGCGGCCACGGGCGCATTTTTTGGCATTCTTCTCGGCTACCCGGTGTTGCGGCTCAGGGGGGACTACCTGGCAATTGTCACGCTCGGATTCGGCGAAATCATTCGCCTGATCCTTGAAAACTGGAACGCGTTTTCTTTCGGTCCCAGTGGGATCGCCAATATCCCGCGGCCCGGGTTTTTCGGAATCAAAATGTCCCTGGAGCAATCCAGCATTTTCATCTACTTTCTACTGATCGCTCTGGTGATATTCACGATTTTCGTGGTCAACCGGCTCAAAGACTCGCGGATCGGAAGGGCTTGGATCGCAATGCGGGAGGATGAGGTCGCCTGTCAGGCCATGGGGATAGACCGCACCAAAACCAAACTGACCGCTTTCGCTCTGGGCGCAACGTGGGCCGGCATGGCCGGGGTGATGTTCGCAGCCAAGACCACCTTCATCAACCCGGCCAGTTTCACTATCTGGGAGTCGATCAATGTCCTGTGCATCGTGGTGCTGGGTGGCATGGGCTCCATCTTGGGTGTGATCTTCGGCGCGCTGGCCTTGATCCTGCTGCCGGAATACCTGCGGGCATTCTCGGAATACCGGATGCTCCTGTTTGGTTTTATTCTGGTGACCATGATGGTTTTTCGTCCCGGCGGCATCATCAGCGCCACGCGGCGAACCTATAAATTCAAGAGCCTGGACGAATCCTAACCCTATTTATTACCGTGGTAGGAAGCTATGGAACCGATAGTGGAAGTGACCCGCCTGACCATGGATTTCGGCGGCCTGCGTGCCCTGGACAGCGTGGACTTGGACATCCGGAAGGGTGAAATCGTTGCGTTGATCGGTCCCAACGGCGCCGGCAAAACCACTTTCTTCAACTGCATCACCGGCATCTACCCACCGACGGAGGGTGAAATGACGGTCCGGCCGCCGGGAAAAGATAAAATCCGGCTCAATGGACTGAAGCCCAACAAGGTGACCGAAGTCGGCCTGGCACGCACGTTTCAGAACATCCGGCTGTTTCCCAGCATGACGGTGCTCGAAAATGTT
>JAQAZR010000170.1:0-8326 GCA_032127235.1 Deltaproteobacteria bacterium | reverse complement strand
CTGCGGCGGTTGCTTGCTTATCTGGAGCAGCATCGCCCCGACAAATGGCGGGAACTGGAGATGATCGATCTGAACAACCTGGACCGCATCGTCGTGGAGCCGGTTTACGATAACGGAAAGGCATCGGCGACCGGCCACAAGGGCCGCAAGATATCGAACAATGTGCCGGCAGCGGACGCGTCAGCGCCGTCGCCGGCCTAAATGGAGGTTGGGAAATGCAGGGACAGGGAAAAATCGTTGTCGGTCTGGACATCGGAACGACCAAGATTTGTGCCGTGGTCGGCGAGGCTTCCGGTGACAAGCTCAACATCATCGGAATCGGCACGCACCCTTCCATCGGACTGCGCAAGGGCGTGGTCGTTAACATTGAATCGACCGTGGAATCGATCAAGAAGGCCGTCGAGGAAGCCGAGCTGATGGCCGGCTGTGAGATCTCGTCCGTCTATGCCGGTATCGCCGGTGGTCATATCACGGGCTTCAACAGCCGCGGCATCGTGGCCATAAAGGGCTCGGAAATCACGGATCAGGACGTAGCGCGGGTCATCGATGCCGCCCGGGCCGTCGCCATTCCCATGGACCGGGAGGTCATCCATGTGCTGCCTCAGGAGTACATCGTCGACGATGAGGCCGGAATTCAAAACCCGGTCGGTATGGCCGGCGTGCGGCTGGAAGCCAAGATCCATATCGTCACCGGCGCTGTGACCTCGGCCCACAACATCGTAAAATGCGCCAATCGATCCGGTCTGGACGTCGGCGACATCGTGCTCGAATCCCTGGCCTCCGGCGAAGCCGTGCTGACCGAAGAGGAAAAAGATCTCGGCACGGCGTTGATCGACATGGGCGGCGGAACCACCGACCTGGCTGTATTTTCCGGCAAGAACATCAAGCACACCTTTGTTCTGGCCCTGGGCGGCAATAACCTGACCAACGACATCGCCATCGGCATGCGGACGCCCCATGCCGAAGCCGAAAAAATCAAGACCAAGTACGGCACGTGCCTGGCGGCCAATATCCGCAACGACGAGAACATCGAAATTCCCGGCATGGGCGGTCGCGGTCCCCGTAAGCTGCCGCGGCAGATTTTGGCGGAAATCCTCGAACCCCGCATGGAAGAGATCTTCACCCTGGTCAACCGCGAGATCTACCGCGCGGGCCAGGAAAATTCAATCTCCTCGGGCGTGGTTCTTACCGGCGGCTCTTCGATGCTCGACGGCACGACCGAGATCGCCGAATCGGTTTTCGGACTGCCGACCAGATTGGGAAAGCCCCGTGGCATCAGCGGGCTGATCGACGTGGTCAACAACCCCATGTATGCCACCGGCGTGGGCTTGGTGATCTACGGAGCCAAACGGCAGAGTTCCAAAAAATTCAGAATCCGCGACAACAATATCTTCAATCGCATCATGAGCCGCATGAAGCGCTGGTTTCAGGAAGTGGTGTAAATGACGGACTGCGGCCGGTCGCTGTCCGGCTGAGTCTGAAACAGGAGTCAGGAAAAAATGTCCATCCAACGATCCAGGATAAAGGGTGCCGGCCAACGGACAAAAAGGCGTGCATGGGGAGACGCCGACGACCTCCCGAGTCCGGTATCCTGCGGCCTGGATCAACAATCACACAGGGGGTGAAACATGTTTACTTTCGTTGACAATGAAAAATCGGCAAAAATCAAGGTCATCGGTGTCGGAGGGGCCGGCGGAAACGCCATCAACAACATGATCGCCAGCAAGCTCCAAGGTGTTAAATTCATCACCGCCAACACCGATTCCCAGGCCCTCGAGACCTCCAATGCCCCGGTCAAGATCCAACTGGGTGAAAAACTCACCGAAGGGTTGGGGGCCGGTGCCAACCCCGAAGTCGGTCGCCAGGCGGCCATCGAGAGCGAAGAGGAGATTCGTGAGCTCCTCAAGGACAGCCACATGGTGTTCATAACGGCCGGCCTGGGGGGCGGAACCGGAACCGGTGCAGCGCCGGTCATCGCCCGGATCTGCAAAGACCTGGGCGCCCTCACGGTGGCCGTTGTGAGCAAGCCTTTTTCGTTCGAAGGCCGCAAACGGTCCCGACAGGCGGAGGAAGGCCTCGAAGCCCTGAAAAATATGGCCGACACCGCCATCACGATCCCCAATGACCGTCTGCGCGGCATCGCCTCCAAGAATGCCACCATGATCGAAATGTTCAGAAGAGCCGATGAGGTCCTCTTGCATTCGGTCAAGGGGATTACCGACCTGATCATGATGCCGGGTCTGGTCAACCTCGATTTTGCCGACGTCAAGACGACCATGTCCAAAGCCGGGATGGCCATCATGGGGATCGGCACCGCCAGCGGCGAAAACCGGGCCGTGCTGGCCGCCGAACGGGCCATCTCGCACCCATTGCTGGAAGATATCTCCATTTCCGGTGCACGTGGCGTGCTCATGAACATCACCAGCACCAGCGATCTCACCATGGAGGAGATGACCGAGGCCTCGGACCGGATCTACAGCGAGGTCGGTGAAGATGCCGATATCATTTGGGGTACGGTCATCGACGATACCCTGGGCGACGAGATCCGCGTCACCCTGATTGCCACCGGCATCGGCGGCTCCGCCGAAACGACCATCCGGGGCCGACGCGAAGACTTCAAACTGCGCGGCAAGGTGCGGGACCTCACCCCCGCAGACCTCCAGCATAGCGAAGACTTTGACGTGCCGACCTTCATTCGTCAGAAAGAAGCCGTGGGCGAAAACAGTGGTGCGACGTATCGCGGGCACCGGGGGATCATTCTGGACAACAACGATCTGGATGTGCCGACATTTCTGAGGCGCAAGGCCGACTAATCGATCGGCGTCGGCTCGCCGGTGTTGAATCCGTTCCACTCCTGACAAAGTGAGATTTGGGCGGTTTCTTTCGCAGAAGGTCGTTTGTAAAAACCGGTCTCTACCTCGTTGCCAATCGACTTGAACGTCACTATACTGTCGCCATGGCCTCACACGGCCAAGAAGGGCGGCGTGCAAGCGACAGTTGATGGCAGCCTCTATTAGAAAGAATAACCGGCAGACCCCCAGTGATCCCACCGACGCGGAGATCGGAACGATCCGTAAAAGCGGTCCCCATCGCCTCCGGGTCGTTCTGGTGTATCCCAATCGTTACCCGGTCGGGATGTCGAACCTCGGATTTCAGGTGGTTTACCGCCTGTTGAACCGCTTCGAAGGCGTGGCCTGCGAACGGGCTTTTTTGCCGGACGGCAAGACGCCTGCAGAATTTCGCATGGCCTCGGTCGAGTCCGGAAGACCGCTGACTGAGTTCGACATCATCGCGTTTTCGGTCTCCTTTGAGAACGATTACCCGAACATACTGGAGGTTCTTGCAACAACAGGTCTCCCCCTGCAATCACGTGAACGCAGAGACACCCACCCCCTGGTGATTGCAGGGGGAGTCGCCTGTTTTCTAAACCCGGAACCGCTGGCGCCCTTCATCGATTGCTTTCTGATCGGTGAAGCGGAAGCCATGCTGGAAGGGTTCTTCGATTGCCTTCGAGACAGCGGATATCCTGAACAACGGGACCGTCGGCAACTTTTGGCCACCTGTGCCCGGCGGGTTCGAGGCGTGTACGTCCCGCAGTTTTACCACCCCGTCTATGACGAAGCCGGCAGCCTCACCGCGGTTGACTTGCTGGCCGACGTCCCCGCGAAGGTTGAACGAACCTACCTGGCCGACCTGTCACAGATTCCCACTTGCAGTGCCGTGGTCACCCCGCACACGACTTTCGACCGAACCTTCCTGATCGAGGTCGGCCGGGGCTGTCCCCACGGATGCCGGTTCTGCAGCGCAGGGTTTATCTACCGTCCGCCCCGTTTCCGGCCGCTCTCGCTACTGCAGGCCTGCATGCAGCAAGGCGCAGCCGTCACCGACCGCATCGGACTGGTCGGGGCGGCGGTTTCGGATTTGCCGGGAATAAAGGAACTCTGCCATCGGGCGGATTCAGACGATATCCGGGTATCGTTCAGTTCACTGCGGGCCGATGCGCTCGATGACGACCTGGTCGCCGCACTGCGCCGCAGCCGCGTCAAAACCGCCACCATCGCACCGGATGCCGGTTCCGAGAGGATGCGGCGGGTGATCAACAAGGGTATCGACGAAGACACGATTCTGCGGGCCGCAGGGCTGCTGGTCGCCAACGGCATACCGAATCTCAAACTCTACTTCATGATCGGCCTGCCGACCGAAACCGCGGACGACGTCGAGGCCATCGTCGGGCTGTGTAAAAAGATCAAACACGTCTTTCTCAGCCGCAGCCGCGGTCAAAAACGGATCGGTGAGATGACCGTCAGCCTCAGTTCCTTCGTGCCCAAGCCCGTCACCCCTTTCCAATGGGCCGCCATGGACGATGCTTCAACCCTGAAAAAAAAGATCCGCACCGTCAAAGACGGCCTCAAGAAAGTGCCCAATGTCCGGGTTCATGCGGATGTGCCGCGCTGGGCCTATGTGCAGGCGCTGCTGTCACGGGGAGACCGCCGGGTCGCAGGCATTTTGGAGTTGGCTCATAAAAACCGGCAAAACTGGCCGCAATCCCTCAAGGAAACACCGCTTAACGCCGACTTTTACGTTGTGCGGTCGCGTCCGGTGGATGAAGTATTACCGTGGGACTTCATCGACCATGGGGTCAAAAAGAGCTTTCTGGCCCACGAGTACCACAAGGCGCTTGCCGGGCACCCTTCGCCCCCCTGCCCCATGGATGACTGCCTCCGCTGCGGCGTCTGTCGCTAAAAACCGACCAAACGACCTCTCCGGTTGAAATCAAGGCCTATACCGAGCGTTTCAAATTTAAAGAAGACGGAAACCGCCTGCGGTCACCTGGCGCACCACCAACCTCTTTTCGCAACGGCGACATTTTTGTGATCCGAATCAAAAAAAATCTTGAAAGGTTAACCTCATTGTGATAGTCGATGGCCGTCTTTTTGCGCCCGTTTTCCTTTAACACTGCCCCGCCCTTGAAAGGAATGTATATGTCACGTTCCGGAAAAGAACTGCAACTGGCATACAGACTGGCGATCACGTTGTTCATAGTGGGAGTCGCAGGCTACGCATATACAGCCTTTTCCGCCAAGCCACCCGGCGAGCCGATACGCGTCATGTACAAAACCACTGCCGGTAAAGTTCTCTTCGACCATAAAACCCATTCGGCCGACACCGGATACGGCATTTCCTGTTACGATTGCCACCACCATCCGCCGGAAGATGAGTCGGCACTGATCTCCTGCAACGCCTGCCACCCCATGGAAACCGAGGAGGGAGTCATTCCGGAAAGTTGCCTCGAATGCCATGATGCAGGGGATATCGAAGGAACGGAAACGGTCAAGAGAGTCGACGCTTACCACAAGCAGTGCATCGACTGCCACAAGGCGGTCGGCGCGGGTCCCGTTGACTGCAATTCATGTCATGTGTTGTAAACCGACACTGAACCATTGCCCGACTTTTTGTTCCCCCTGATTCATGCGATCAAACCAAAAAGGGTGACCTATGATACGAAAATCTTTTTTCGGACTTGCTAAGCCCCGCCTCGAGTATACCCTTTTGACCGGTGAACTGTCGGAACCGCAATCCATCCCTCCGCCGGAGACGGCAACCCTTTTGATCGAAGCGCCTTTTGACACCAAAGACGCAGCCGGCGTCAAACCGGGCGACGTGGTGAAACGCGGTCAAAAACTGACCCTTTCCGAAACCGGTGAGGCCAGTGTGATCGCCAGTGTCAGCGGATCGGTTCTTTCCGTCGCTCCGCACATCGGTGACTTCGGCAAGATTTTCACGGCCGTGACGATTGGCGTGAGCGGGACCGAGGAGATCGACGACCAGTTTGCGGAACAGTCGAAACTGCCGGCGCTGGACACCGCCCTCGACTATCTGGTGAGTGTCCCCGGTGCGCCGCTGCTGAAGAAGTTCAGAGACCCCGAGGTGACGATCGACACGATCGTGATCTACGGCGGAGACACCGACCTTCTGGTCACAACCAACCAGTTCGTCATCAAATCGCGGCTGGACGAGGTAAAGGCCGGCATTGTCTTTTTGAAGCAGATCACCGGCGTGGAAAGAATCATCATTGCGGTTCCGGGAGAAATCATACAGGGGTACGGTCACATCGGCGCCGAGATGAAGCGGGTTGCCGCCGAATACCCGGCCGCCCTGCCCCCGATGATCATGAAAGATGTCCTGAAACGGATGGTCCCGGCCGGCCAGACCCCGGAAGACCTTGGGGTGACATTCATCACCGCTGAAGCGGTCGCCTCGATCGGGACGGCCTTTAATACCGGAACCTATCCGGTTTCAAAACTGATCACGGTCGTCGACAAGGCCGGCGGCTGCAAGCTGGTCACAGCCGTCATCGGAACACCCATCGGCAAGGTCTTGGGCGCCCTCGGCATCACCCTTGCGGACCGCGACCGACTTATCATCGGCGGTCCGATGACCGGCTCGGCCATATATTCCGAAGATTTTCCGGTCACGCCCGACACCGGTGCCATCATGGTGCAGGACAAAGACGATGTTCCGTATGTCTCCGATTATCCCTGCATCAACTGCGGGGACTGTATCCGGGTCTGCCCGGTCGCTATACCGGTCAACATGCTCGTCCGCTTCCTGGAGGCCGGACACTACGAAGATGCTGCGGATCTGTATGACCTCTACTCGTGCATCGAATGCGGACTTTGCAGCTTCGTGTGCGTTTCAAAAATACCGATATTTCAATATATCCGTTTGGCCAAATTCGAACTCGGCCGGACCAGAGCAGCGGAGGCGGCGAATGACTAGTCGTAAAAAGTTCATCGTTTCACATGCGCCCTTCTGGCACTACGGCAGCAACATCACCGAGCGCAGCTACCACACCATGTTGGCCGCCCTGCCGGCCGTATTCATGGGCATTTTTTACTACGGTGCTCCGGCCATAGCCGTCGCGGCATTGTCGGTTTCCTCCGCCATCGGCTGGGAGCTGGCTATCAACAAGGTCACCAAGCAGACCATAACGATCGGAGACGGCAACGCCGCGCTCATCGGACTTCTGTTCGCCATGCTGGTGCCGGCCACTTTGCCTTGGTGGGCGGTCCTGACGGGCACCTTCATCGTCGTCGTGATCGGCAAGCACATCTTCGGCGGCATCGGGGGCAACGTCTTCAATCCCGTGGCGCTGGCGGTCGCCATTCTGGCGATATCCTGGAAGTACCTGCTCGACTTTGACGCCGCCTTGCTCAATTACGATCCCGGTTTCATGATGGCGGCACCACTGGTGAAACTCAAGGCCTTCGGCGTCAATGCGGTTAAGGACTACTCTTATGTCGATCTGCTTTTCGGCCGTCAAGCCGGCGGTATCGGGTCCGGCTTCGGTCTGGGTTTGATCGCGGGCGGCGTCTACTTGATCCTGAGAGGCTTTATCCGCTGGGAAATCTCGCTATCTTTTCTGGCCGGCGTCTTTGTGATGGCTTCTGTCTTTTACGTTATCGATCCAGGCCGGTTTGCCAACCCCTTTTTCCACCTGCTCACCGGATACACCCTGATCGGTGCTTTTTTTCTGGCCACCGAAGACTCCGCTTCACCGGTCAACTTCATTCCGATGCTCATATTTGGAGCCGCCGGGGGCATCGTAACCGTATTGATCCGCAACATCGGCGTCTATGCCGATGGGGTGCTCTACGCCATTCTCGTCGTCAATCTGATACAACCCCTGGTCGACAAGATCCGGCCCCAAGCGGTAGGAAAGGTGGTCTAAGATGCGTGAAATGATTCAAATGGTGGTTGTTCTCACGGTCTTGAGCTTCGTTTCGGGCGGCCTGCTCGCCTACGTCAAAGACGGCACCAAAGACAAAATCGAATTCCAGCAGCTCACTTTCGTGAAAGGCCCCGCCATCAAGGCCATCTTGAAAGGCGCCGCCAACGATCCGATCACAGATCGCTTCAAGCTCAAGGATGGCGATGTCGAACGAAGCTTTTTCGTGGGGGTGTTCGACGGAAAACCGAAAATAGTGGCCTTCGAGAGCTCCGGAAAAGGTTTCGGCGGTGACCTCGGGTTGATGGTCGGGGTGAACCTCGAAGACGGCAAGATTGCCGGGGTCGGGGTGACCACCCACAGTGAAACCCCCGGCGTCGGTTCGCGGGCCAAGACCGACCCGACCTTTGTGGCCCAGTTTTCCGGCTTGCCGATCGCGGAGACTTTCAAGGTGAAGGCGGACGGCGGGCAAGTGGATGCCCTGTCGGGCGCGACGATAACCTCCCGGGGCGTGTCGGCGGCTTTGACGGAAGCCGGTAAAATCTATGAAAAACTCAAGCCCCAGATAGAAGATAACGCCAAGACTTTTTCCAAATA
>JAQAZR010000169.1:0-22693 GCA_032127235.1 Deltaproteobacteria bacterium | reverse complement strand
CAGTTCTGGCGGGAATTATATCATATCCACCTGAAAAATCCACCAATTCACAAATTCAGCCGTATTTACCACCATTTCATCTGTTTCTAATCAATACTTTCATCGGCGCAATATATTTGAGACCCTGATATTCTACACCGAGAGCGCACCCGCTGGGCCGGCATTGACCTCGGCGTTCAATCCGCGCCTGTCATTCGGTTGCCATCCAGTATTTCCCGAGCGGTTTGTGCCAACTGGTTCAACGTCAGCGGTTTGAGAACTAACGCTCTAGTTTTCGCTTGACATGCCACAAAGTGGTATTAATGATCTAAATATTAGGTCCAGTTTTTTCCTTCTGCAAGCTTAGTTCTATTGTGAACGGGTGGTTGCAGCTGCATGCACTTCCTTCGGATTGTTTCCTGTTCGGCCGGACAGGGTCGAATTGCCGATCTCTACACTGCACCCCCAATCGATATGAATCGACATCACCGTAAACCACTTTATGTTCGATGGAGGAATCACCTTGGATGACGTCAATACTTATGAACAGCAGCGTGACCGCTTTTTAAAGCGTCTGCTGCGGTCCGCACGGGGCACCTTCGAGACCTTCACCGTTTATTTGGGGCACAGGCTCGGATACTACGCCACCCTTTCCGGAAACGAATGGACAACCGTTGCGGAGCTGGCCGAGAAAACCGGAACCCACAGGCGCTATGTGAAGGAATGGTTGGAACAGCAGACGAGTGTCGGTATTCTTGAAATGGAAGATACGCGCGTCGACGAGGCCTCCCGGCGCTTCAGACTTCCGGCCGCCCATGCCGAAGTGCTGGCTGAACCGGAGAGTCTTAATTACCTGGCGCCGTTGAGCCAGATCGTCGTTGGTGCCGTGCGCCCGGTGCCCCAGGTGCTGGAGGCCTATCGCAATGGTGGAGGCGTTCCTTACGGAGACTACGGTGCGGATCTGCGGGAAGGTCAGGCCGCGATGAACAGGGCCATGTTTCTAAAGTTGATGGGCAGCGAGTGGCTGCCGTCCATTCCCGACCTGGATGCCCGGTTGGGGGCCGAACCGCCGGCCCGTGTGGCTGACATCGGCTGCGGTTTGGGGTGGTCGAGCATCGGTATCGCACGCGCCTATCCCAAAGTAAATGTTGACGGCTACGATCTCGACCATCCGTCGGTGGAGGCTGCCCGACATAATGCCAAAGACAGTGGCGTTGCCGGCCGTGTGCGCTTTCATGTGCGGGATGCCAGCGACCCGGTGCTGATGGGCCGCCATGATCTGGTCACCGCGTTTGAATGTGTACATGATATGGCCGACCCGGTAGCAGCGCTGCGGACGATGCTGAACCTGGCGGGTGAAACCGGCTCTGTGCTCGTTATGGACGAACGGGTCGCAGACGTCTTTGCGCCGCACGGCAGCGAGGTCGAGCAGTTGCTTTACGGGTTCAGCGTGCTGCACTGCTTGCCGGCCGGCATGGCTGAACAGCCCTCAGTTGGAACAGGAACCATCATGCGGGCCGACACGCTCAAACGCTACGCGGCCGACGCGGGTTTCTGCGACGTAGAAATATTGCCGATCGAGAATTTTTTCTTTCGGTTCTACCGCTTGAAACCCGTGTGCCCGGTTGCTTGAATCCGTCGCCGGCAGCGGTTGCCGACGTGGATACGCGCTGCGGGGGAACAAGCCCCCTTTTATACGGAAACAGGCCGGTTATTAATGAAGGCCGATCAGTAGACCATCCCCCCGACATACACACCGGCGCCGACGAAGACATCCTGATTGGGGACCCTGTAGATATAGGTCAACTTTTTTGAGGGGGTGCTTTTCCCCGGTTTGGGCCACATGTATTCGACCCAGCCATGTCCCACCGTTCGGGCAAGGTTCACGAAGTGCACGAAGAGCGCCTTGTCAGTGGGATCGGTCATGAGCAGAAGATGCGGCTGCTTTGTCAGTTCCGGCTGAAAAGGATGGGCCAGCATTTTGCCATCCATGTTCATCAGAAACACGTAGGAATCCTTCCATACAAACGGCCCCCTTGGATTGCCGATCTGTTTGATGGCCTCTTCCAGACCCTTGGAGTTGACGAGCGCGGCGGCTTCATGGCATTTTATGACACATTCCTCTTTCGTGGCCGACTCGTCGGAGGCCAACACCGTTCCTGCCAAAAGGCATCCCGTCAACAACAGAGACAAGATACAAAATTTTCTCATGGCCTTCTCCTTTGTTTCATTATTGCAGTTCGATGGGATCGCAAAAAGTCAAAACCGAGCCCCGATCGGAAGTGAGCGGCCGCGCGGGGGTAGAACACCGCACGGCCATCGACAGCAGGCGATGCCATCGGCGTTTGTGGTTTGCAATAAACAACCTGCCGCTAAATGATGCTGAATCCTTATTTGATCCACGGGGGTCCGACCGGCAGAACATTGCGACCGAAAACCTGAGCATAAATGACATGGGCCATCATGTAAAGGGCCGAGAGGGCGCATAACATCAGCTCGTATCCGGCCCACCGGGTCATTTCGGGGTATCCGAAATGCGCTATGTCCAGAAGAAGAAAGCCGATGAGCAGCAGGGTAAAGGTAATGGCCATGGCGGTGTGAATCCGCATGGCGGGGATCCACATGATAAAAGTATAAAGGGTCCAGGCGCTCAGGAACCAGCCCAGGTCTGCCGTGCTGGAATGGTATACGTTGAAGTGGTTGAGCATGAAGATGACGCCCAGGGAGATCCAGAAGGCGCCGTAGGAAACAAATGCGCTGTAGCCGAAATTGTTGCCGACCTTGAATTCCTGGTAACCGGCGATAAGTTGCGCCATGCCACCGAACACGAATGCCATTGAGACGACCGGACCGACGCCAATCCACCCCACGTTGTGAAACTGAAGCAGCAGGGTCGTCAAGCCAAATCCGGCGAGTCCGACGACGCCCGGATTCCCACTTGGTTCTGCACTAGCCATAAAACGTCCTCCTTTGAAAAAAAATTGAAATAATGGTCAGCGATTGGGTTGAGCAGTATGGGGTAATGAGAAGAAAGCTTTTGTTAAAATCAACTGAAGCGTTTTAACGGGATTTTACCAAATATGCAAGTATCGGTTTCAATTCCTTCACCCTGATAAATTAAACCTTTTAACGCCGTTCCGTGTTATACGAGTGTCCGGTTTTTTTTTAAGATCGACCCTTCGTGGATGTCTTGGCCAGATCGCAGCGGCTGCCGCGTTCGGCTCGACCGGTGACATTGCCGCGCTTTCCCAGGCTTTACAAGTGGTACCTGCGCTTGGTAAGAAAGATCTGCCGTATGTATCTTCTCTGAATGTCCTTTCGGCAAATGGCGGCAATTCACATATGGTGATTCGAAAATCCGTCTTTTTACTCTGTATTATTTGGCTCACGAGCGGGCTGACTTCACCTGCTGATTCGGAGGAAACGGCGGATAAAAATGTTGTTTCCAGCTTTCTATACGGATGCCGCATCGGTTTACTGGATCACGATGTGAACGGCTTGTGGAGCGGTTCGAGTGCCGAGGGCGGTTTCGACGTGAATGCCGAGATTGTCTTCAAGAAGCCCGGATTTTTACTCTGGAGGGGCAGCATCCTGCCCAACCTCGGTGTGACGCTCAACAATCAGCGTGACACCAACACCCTGTACGGCGGTTTTATATGGGAGTTTGTGTCCAAAGCCGGCCTCTTTTTTAACACAGGCCTCGGTCTGGCCGTTCACAGTGGTGAACTCGAAACCGATGACGATCAAAAAAAATCGCTCGGGTCGCGGGTACTGTTCAGAATTCCGATAGAAATCGGTGCAACGTTCGGCATGCGCCACCGTATCTCTTTTATTTTCGCTCATATATCGAATGCCTATCTCGCTGATCCGAATCAAGGGCTAGATGTCTTGGGGGTGCGGTATGGAGTTCAATTTTGATAAAACGGCTTCGGGTCCTTTCGGTATCTGATAGGGGTCCGGAAAGGTTGCGATCGAGTGGTCGATGGAGGACGCATGCCCACACCCCTGACACGGATTCTTCACACTGTTCTGCTGTCGGTCCTGATTCTCATACCGTTGCCGGCGCTTTCCGAAACGGTCGCCATCCCTATATTCCTTAGTTACCCGCAACTTCGGTTTCTCGCCGTACGGGAGATGTTCAAAGGGCCGGACAACACGGCCCGATATGGGCTGGATGACACCGGTTGCGCCTTTGTTACTTACTCTGAACCGCATCTCTCCGCCGAAGGCCAATTGCTGCGGGTGGAGGTCGCCACCCTTGCGACCATCGGCCTCAATACCACTGACGGCTGCACTACCATTGGCTATTGGAAGGGTCGAACCGTTGTCAAGGGCAAGCCGGTACTGCTTGACGGTCAGCCGTTGTCAGCGGAGTTCAGATTGCAGACGGCCGAACTCTACGACCAACAGGGCCATCGGCTGTCCGGCACTCCCATGCTCCAGGCATCCGAAGAACGATTGCATCAGGCGTTGAGCAAACTCAGGATAGATCTGAGTCCCGAAGTCGATCGGTTGAAAGAATGGCTGCCCTCTGTGCTGCCGCGTTATTCGGCCGACCGGCTGTCCGATATGGTCGACAGTCTTCGAATCGGTCACATTTCGGTGCGGCCCGACGGGCTGGACGTGCGCCTGACCATCGACGTCGACAAGAATCCTAAAGCAGGGCCGGAACCGGCGCTGAATGCCGCTGAAATGGAGCAACTGGAGCAAACGTACCGGACCTGGGATGCCTTTCTGACCTTCGTCGTCAAGCAGGCGGCAATTGCCACCCACTCGGAAGCACTTCGTTCCGCCCTGTTGGAAATACTTCTGGATGCGCGTTACGAGATGAAGGCCGTTCTCGTTTCGGACGCCGACAGAAGTTCGGACCCGGTGAAGAAACTGTTTGTTCGCAGCTGGGAGCGGCTGGAACCGGTGATGCGCGAGATCAGCGTCCAAGCGCCTGAGCAGAATCCGGTGCCTTTTTTATCATTCATGACAGCGGCCGACGCGCTCATAGCACTTGAACGGCTAGGTCCCGGAGCCGGTTTGGACATTTCTACCGACGGCCTGAGACGTCTGGCCCGTTTGCTGAACGACAATCCGAGCCTCGATCCGCTTCAATTTCTGGACGAAATCGATCCGGAACTTCAAAATCTTTTCGATTTGGGAATTCCCGAAGAAATCGGTCCGCGGAAAAAATCTCAGGGCTTCAATCTGCAGTTTGTCCCGTCGGCCTTTGCGGCAACTTCGAGCGATCGACTGAATCGCTGGGTACCGACCGCAGATGAGCTGGTGCCATATATGCGTGAGGTTCGCCTTCTCTTGCTGGAAGAAGCTGACGCCCGCATTCGAACGTCGACGATCACCGGCGAGCACGCCCGCATTTTCCGGAAACTGATGCTCGCCGCCGCATGGCAGGAAAGTTGCTGGCGTCAGTACATCGTGCAGAAAAACAAAATCGTGCCCCTTGTTTCCGGGTCAGGTGACATCGGCTTGCTGCAGATCAACGAAACGGTATGGCGCGGCTTTTATTCCCGCAACAAGCTGCGTTGGGATATCAATTACAACGCCCGAGCCGGAAGCGAAATCCTGTTCAGATTCATGGTCGATTACGCATTGAAACGGCAGGAGCATAAAAAAGCCGGCGGGTTGTCCAATCTGGCCCGCGCATCATACAGTGCGTACAATGGCGGACCGTCTCAAGTTAACCGCTACCGCAGCAGTGGGGTTCCGGCTGAACAGAAAAAAATCGACGCTGCCTTCTGGGCAAAATATCAGCAGGTCAATCGAGGCGACGAACTGGCCGTCGTGGAATGCCTGGGGGGTGAGGCGCCCGTTTCAGAGGCGGATGTGCCGCACAACACCCGCGGGAGCGCCGCGTCCGGGTCAAAGCCTCCGGCAGCAACCGGAAAACTCGCGCGCGTCGAAAACAGTACTTGGATCAGAAAACAGAACCCCAAAAACTTTACCCTTCAGTTGGCGGCGCTGAGCAGCGAAAAGGCGGCAAATGATCTGGTCGAGAAACAGTCCCAGCAGGGCACCTATGCCTATTGTCGAATCAAGCAAAAAGACCAGGCCGTGTATATCGCCATTTACGGCAGTTTTTCGAACCGTGCCGATGCCCAAAAAGCCGCAGCTCTCTTTGCTTCGCTGAAACCCTGGCTCCGGGAATTCGGCAGCATTCAGAAGGCAATGGCAAAGTAATCGCAAGTGAGGTGCCGGAAGTCGCTCTGCCGCATATCCCACTCTTTAACAAATAGATTGACAGCCATTCTTTCGGTATTATTCTCGAAAATTCGATTGTAAATGTCTTTAGCGGATCTGCCGCGGGCAGCATTTTTTCAGTTTAAAAAAAACAGCAGGAATCTCATGGAGGCGTGCCATGCGCTGGAAGGAGGGTCGCAGGAGCGACAACGTTGAAGATCGGCGCGGCACCAGGGTGTCGCGCGGCGTGGCCGGCGGCGGGATCGGCGCTCTGCTGCTGGTTCTCGTTGCCTTGTATTTCGGCGTCGATCCGTCGGTTGTCCTTAACACGGGCATACAGCCAAGTGGAAACACGGAACCGACCGCTGAGTCTCGCAGCGGTTCGCCGGAAGAAAATCGTCTGGCCGAGTTCGTATCGGTCGTTCTGGCCGACACGGAAGACACGTGGCATACCCTCTTCCGGCAAAAGGGGCAGTCTTACCAGGAACCGTCTCTGGTTCTTTTTTCAGGGGCGGTCGAGTCGGCGTGCGGGTTTGCCCAGGCCGCCGTGGGGCCGTTTTACTGCCCGCGCGACCAGAAGGTCTACATCGACTTGAGTTTTTTGGAGGATTTGAAGAACCGGTTTCGTGCACCGGGCGATTTTGCCCAAGCCTATGTCATTGCCCACGAGATTGGACACCACGTCCAAAAACTTATAGGGATCGCAGACAAGGTCGACACCCTGCGGAGGCGGGTCGATGAGACTCAGGGAAACCGTCTTTCGGTCATGCTCGAGCTGCAGGCCGATTGCCTGGCCGGTGTTTGGGCCTATCACGCCGACCGGTCGCGTCGGATCCTCGAGCAGGGTGACATCGAAGAGGCGCTCAACGCTGCGAGTGCCATCGGCGACGACCGCTTGCAGCGACGATCCAGGGGATACGTCACGCCGGATTCATTCACCCACGGCAGCTCCGCGCAAAGAGTCCACTGGTTCAGGCAGGGAATTGAGACCGGTGATATCGGTCAATGCAACACCTTCGCTGCCGAACGCTTTTAATAAAAGCGCCAGTTTGGTTAGGTCTCTCTCAGTCGCCGAGGGTTGCCACCATGACGGCTTTTATGGTGTGGACCCGGTTTTCGGCTTCGTCGAAAACAATTGAGACGTCCGACTCGAAGACCTCTTCGGTGACCTCCATGGCGCTCAGCCCGAACTTCTGGTGTATCTCCTCACCCACAACGGTTTCGCGGTTGTGAAACGCCGGCAGGCAGTGCATAAATTTAATTTTCGGGTTGCCGGTCATTTCCATTACCGTCCGATTGACCTGAAAGGGTTTCAGCAAACCGATGCGCTCCTTCCAGGCGTTTGGCGGCTCGCCCATCGACACCCACACATCGGTACAAATGAAATCGCAGTCCTTGACACCAGCGGCGAGATCGTTGGTAACGGTGATCTTTGCTCCGGTCCGGCCGGCGATATTCCTGGCCTCGGCCGTCAGTTTCGGGTCGGGCTGAAGTCTGTCGGGGGCTACGGCGCGAAAATCCATGCCCATTTTGGCGGCACCCACCATCAGGGAGTTGCCCATGTTGTTGCGTGCATCTCCCAGATAAGCGAATCTGACCTGGTGAAGCGGCTTGTCGCTGTGCTCGATCATGGTTAAAAAATCCGCCAGAACCTGGGTCGGATGGAATTCGTCGGTCAGTCCGTTCCAGACAGGCACGCCGGCGTGGCGGGCCAATATTTCTATTTTTTCCTGTGCAAACCCGCGGTACTCGATACCGTCATACATACGGCCCAGAACGCGGGCCGTGTCCTTGATCGACTCCTTGGCGCCCATCTGGGAACCGGTCGGCCCCAGGTAGGTGACCCGCGCTCCCAAGTCGAAGGCGGCCGTTTCGAAAGCACAGCGGGTGCGGGTGGAGGTCTTCTCGAAAATAAGGACGATATTTTTACCCTGCAGGCGCGGCTGCTCGGTGCCGGCATATTTTGCTTTTTTGAGATCGGTTGCAAGTTCCAGAAGGAACATGATTTCTTGAGGCGAAAAGTCCAGCAGCTTGAGAAAATGGCGGTTTCGCAGATTGTAAGCCATGGTTTTGCTCCATTTGTTCAATTATCAAGAAAACTCGTCCAGGATAACCTGGTCGACTCTGAAGATGTAGGTGATCAGTGCGGCGCGGATCCACATTCCGCAACGTTCCTGCCGCCAGTAGGCCGCTCGCGGATCTTTGTCGACGGCCACTTCGATCTCGTACCGCCGGGGCAGGGGATGCAGCAGCGCGCAGTGAGGTTGGATCATCGTCAAGTGTTTGGTTTTGAAGTGAAACGCCGGGTAGGTCTCGATCTCGCTCGAGGGATGCTCGGCGTATTCGTTTTGAATCCGGGTCAAGTAGATGGCATCTACCAGCGGCATAACGCTTTCGAAATCATCGGTTTCGTAAAAACGAATGGCGTGTTTGGTCAGAAAGCTTTTGATGTCCTCCCGCATCCGGAAGACCTCCGGCGCCACGTAATACAGGGTGACGTCCCGGTAGTTCTTCATCAGATAACTCAGGGAACGCACGGTTCGGCCGCGCTTCAGGTCGCCGACCATGGCGACCTTTTTACCGTCCAGACCGCCGAGATTGCGAAATTCCCGCTCCAGGGTGTATATGTCCAAAAGTGCCTGGGTGGGATGCTGGTCCGGTCCCGAGCCGCCATTCAGAACCGGTACCGGACGGTCGGTCTGATTCAGCACCCAGGCTGTCTTTTCAGCAAATCCGGCTTCGGCGTGGCGGGCGATGATCAAATCGACATAGCTGGCAAAGGTGCGGATCGTATCTTCCTGCGACTCTCCCTTGACTTCCGAACTCGTCGAGGTGCCCCGAATTTCGGAAACGCTCAGACCCAGCGTGTAACAGGCGTTCTGAAAGGACAGAAACGTCCGTGTCGACGGCTGCACGAAATAGAGCATTGCCCTTTTATGCTGCAACAGGCGTTTGAGCTTGCCCAACCCCATCTTCGTTTTGGCCAGCAGCCTGATCTTTTCGGCCAGACTGCAGAGATAATCCAGAAATTCCCGGTCGAACTGCTGGGCATAGATGACGTCGAAGATTCGGCCGTTCTGCCGGAAAGAATCGAGTTTATCGTCAACCGACCGGCTGTAGAATTCTTCCCAGCCCTCGTAAACCTGCCGCGTTGGTTCGGCATATCGGTCCATTTTATTCTCCCGCGTTAAGAGTTGTTTCGGGTTCTGAAACCCTGACGGTTGGAGGTCTTGAAAGCACGTTACCGTATTCTTTCCCTGGAATCAATCGGCAAAGTGATCGGTTCCAGGTTCAGCCCTGCCGCTGGCCGGCGGGGCGCCCAGTCTGATCGATAAAGAAACTGTGCCATTTTGGCGTAGTTTCATATAAGGGTTCAATGTTCATAAGTTATAAAATTATGATATCACTGTCGGCAACTCAGCGGCTGGGGTTAAGCTGATCCGCATATTTTGAGCAGCCGATTTTTTTTAAATTTGATTTTGAGCGTCTTATTTAATAAAATAGTATTCTTTAGTTATGAGTTGAATCTTGAAATTTTCTACAGAAGGAGTCCCGGAATGCGAAAATCGCTTTGTATTGCCTTGTCTTCCCTGTTTTTGTTGGCCTGTGCATCGCAGGGCACATACACCAAGCAGGAAAAAGGAACCGCAATCGGTGCCGGAACGGGTGCCGCCATCGGTGGTGTCATCGGCCGATCGGTGGCCCGCTCGGGTCATGGAACCGAAGGCGTGATCATCGGGGGGCTGGCCGGTGCGGCTCTCGGCGGACTGTTGGGAAACCAGATCGGTGCCTATATGGACCGGCAGGAAGAGGCGCTGCGGCAGGCAATGGCCGCGGCAACGGCGGCCGATCAGGCGTCGATCCAGCGATCCCAGGACGTTTTGACCGCGACTTTCAAAAGTGACATGTTTTTCGATTTCGACTCCGCGACTCTCAAACCGGGCGCTTATGCCGAGTTGGATCGGGTCGCCAAAGTTTTCAACGACTATCCGCAGACGATGATTCAGATTCAAGGCCACACCGACAGCTCGGGCGCGGAAGTTTACAACATGGCGCTTTCGGAACGCCGCGCCAATGCCGTTCGGGATGCGCTTATTCAGCGCGGTGTCGCTCAGGAACGTCTGACGACGATCGGGTTCGGCGAATCACAGCCGATCTCGAGTTCCGCGGCCATGAACCGCCGGGTTTCCCTCGTGATGACCCCAATACGGGCGTAACATATAGGTTAACAAAAAATATCCTTTTTCAATCCAGGAAAATATCCGTTCCGGAGCCGGGAAGGCACCTTCCCGGCTCCGGAATTTTTTTAAGGCAAAACCGGACAGCGAGGATGCGGATTTCACGCGTCGTAATCATGCCGTGACGCGTTTTTTATGGGGGACGAGCCCTTCCTGGGCCAGATATTCATGAATTTTTTGCGGTGTAAAATTGATCATGTTCTTCGAAAGCTTGTGAATCCGGATGCCCTGCCGCTCAAGAGTTTCAATGTCGGAATACAGAAATCGACGCATGCGTGACGAAGCCGCCAAGATGACGGTCCGCACGCGTTCGGTTTTGGCGAGCCGACGAATCTGGCCGAGCACCTTGACAGCAAAACGGCGCCGCAGTTCATCCAGGTGCTGATCCCTTTTGTCGTCATAACCGTGGACGCCACCTCCTTGAGGGGCCGCTCCACGGCCGGTTTTCGAGTCGGTCACCATTTCCTGGAAATCATTTATCTCCGGGTTGTTGAGTTCTTTGAGCGTCACCATCCTCGGTCCGGATTCCAACTCGGGGAATTCAACCGGCTCGAGATTAAAAAAACGGGCGCTGGCACGATTGACCACCACAATCAAATAGTCACGCATCTGTTTACCTCCTGAAATAAAATAAGGTTATTGGTAAGGGGAAAGGGGTCAGGGGTAAAGGAAAAAGAGGTTTCAGCCAATGACACGATCCTTGAGTCGGTGGATGATCGGTTGCGGCATGGTCGCATCTGTTCGGAGTGATAAGAAGGTGCAGGAAGAGCTTGAAAACGAGAATCTGTATAGATTCATTTATACAACAGGCGTTTCTGAACTTCAACTCTCTTTTCGAGTGGATGTGATGGTGGTTATGTCCAACGGTTTGCAACAAAGAGATTCAGCTGCAAGTCGAGAGCCCGTTTGCATAAAGGATCAGGATCTCCCATAGGCGGGACTTGCGTGCCGTTATGATTTGCTATAAAAGACAAAGACTTTACTCACGGCGGCTGTCAAATCCATCTATACACAGCGTCACATTAAATTTCGTATTGGTCCTTTGTATCGCTGAATTTAAAGCCACCTTATTGGCTCAAACACGCAGAACGCTGTGTATGTATGCGCAATGATATATGTCGTTTTGTATAAAACGGAAAGCCGATGATGAAAAAAGTTATTGCGGTGATTGTTTTCCTATCGGTGGCCGTTGGCGTTGGTCTCTGGTGGAAGTCTTCCACTGCAGAGAAAAAGATCACCGTTCTGGCCACCGAAACCGTGACACGCGGCACGGTCCGCAAAGTGCTCGAGCAGACCGGAATCATAAAATCTCAGGTGGGCGCAATCGTCAAGATCGGCACCCGCGCTACCGGTACCATCGACAAGATGATGGTGAAGGTCGGTGACCCGGTTGAGAAGGACCAGCTGGTGGCTCGGATAGACAGCCGGGAGCTGGAGGCCCAGGCGACCGAAGCCCGTGCCAAGCTCGCAGCGGCTCAGGCCGAACTGAACCGGGTGGAACAGTTTTATCCCCTTAGAATCAAGGAGGCCCGCCATGACCTGGCCCTCACTCGGGCCCGGGCAGATTATCTGCGCAACAACTACCGGCGGCAACAGAAGCTGGCCGAAAGAAACGTCATTTCCAAAGACACCATCGAGGATGTTCTCCAGAAGGCCGAGGTGGAAGACAATCAGGTGTCCGTCAAACAGTCCACCCTCGAGCGGTTGCAGAGGGAGTTCACCGATGAGGCCGCCAAGGCGCGCGCTGCGGTTAAACAGGCCGAGGCTTCCCTGGCGGCCCTGGAAGTTCGCAAATCTTATACACGGATTTTCAGCCCGATCAGCGGCGTGGTCAGCCAGGTGACGGCCCAGGAAGGTGAAACCATCGTGGCCGGTTTGCAGGTGGCCAACCTGATCACGGTGCTCGATCCGGCGCGCCTGGAAATGTGGACCTACGTGGATGAGACCGATATCGGCCAGGTGCATCCCGGACAACCGGTGGAGTTTCGGGTGGATGCCTATCCGGAACGCGTTTTCAAAGGCACTGTGGACACGATTTATCCCGAACCCGAGATCCGCGATAATATTGTCTATTACCAGGCGCTGGTCAAGATCAACCCGGAACAGGCGGCGTATCTGCGCCCGGAAATGACCACCCAGGTCCAGATCATCGTGGCCGTCAAAGACGATGTGCTCGATATCCCCAACAACGCGTTGAAATGGGTCGATGGTCGACAAGTGGTGTTCGTTCAGGATTCGGATGGAACGATCCGGCAAGTGACGCCTGAGCTCGGCCTCGCCGGAGTAACGCACACCGAGGTGTTGGAAGGCTTGGCCGCCGGGGATAAGGTGGCCACGCAGGTTGTTCTGCCCGGCAGCAAAGAAAAGAAAGGCAAGCCGTGATGGTGGATCAGCGGCTTGCAGAACTGGAAGGCATCACCAAAACCTACAAACAGGCCGACCGCGAGATCGAGGTCCTCAAAGGGATTTCCCTCTCAATCGACAGCGGAGAATTCATCGCCTTGCAGGGGCCGTCGGGCTCCGGAAAATCGACCCTCATGCACATCCTCGGCCTGCTTGATCGTCCCAGCAAGGGTCGCTATCTCCTGCGGCAACAGGACGTCTCCGCGCTCTCGGACAATGCGCTGAGCGCCATTCGCAACCGGACGGTCGGCTTTATATTCCAGACCTTTTACCTGATTCCGTATGTCTCGGCCGTTGAAAACGTCATGCTTCCCGGCCTCTATAGCCGCACAGCGGCCCGCGAGTTGCGGCAGCGGGCTGAACAGATACTGGACCAGGTCGGCTTGGGGGATCGGATGCATTTCAAGCCGAACCAGCTTTCCGGCGGTCAGCAGCAGCGGGTGGCTATGGCCCGCGCTCTCGTCAACAACCCACGGCTCTTGCTGGCCGACGAACCCACCGGTCAGCTCGACTCGCAGACAAGCGGTGAGATCATGAGGCTTATCGCCCGAATACACGAACAGGGGCTCACGGTGGTTCTGGTGACCCATGACGATGGGGTCGCCGGTTATGCCCGCAGGAGGATCCGGCTCAGTGACGGTCGTATCACGTCCAGTTGATTTGATCCGGCAGGCCTGGCGCATCGGTCAAATGGCCCTCACTGCTTTGTGGGCCTTCAAGCTGCGCAGCTTCTTCGTTGTGCTCGGTGTGGCTCTGGGCATCGCTTCGCTTACCGTAATCGTCGCTGCCGTGGACGGGGCCGAACGCAAGGCCACGGAGATCGTCAAGTGGTTTGGCCCCGATACGGCGCTCGTGCTCGGCGGCGACATCCAGAGCCGGGCTGTCGGCCAGCGCACATTGACGCTTTCTTTTAAAGATGCCCAGAAACTGCGGGAGTCGTTGCCGGGTGCTTACCTGGTCGTCCCGATGCGCGGCAAGGGTGATGTCACCGTCCGCTATCGTGGGAGGAGCCGGCAGGTACCCCTCATCGTCGGAGCGACCGACGGCTATGCCGAAGCCTGGAACTGGCCGCTGGCCGAGGGGCGTGACTTCACCGGGGAGGACGTTCAAAAAGGGGCCAAGGTCGGCCTGATCGGCGACCTCGTGGCCGAAGACCTCTTCGGCGCCGAATCGCCGGTGGGGCAGACGGTTTTCGTGGACAAGCTGCCGGTGCAGATTGTCGGCCGCCTCTCCTATCGCGGTGTTACCGGCGGCGGTGGCTCGAACCCTGTCGACGATCGCATGATTTTACCCATCACGACCTTGACCCAGCGCTTCAACCTGGACCGCAAGTATTTTCGGGCACTGAGGGTGAAGTTCTACGCACCTGAGAACATGGAGGCGCACGTCGCCAATTTGCGCAGCCTCCTGCGTCACCTGCACAACCTGCAACCCGGCGAGCCGGACGATTTCTCCATTCTCACCGCGGACGAAATCCTCAAGTTCCTGTCGATGTTCAAAGGCGGACTGATGCTCTTTTTAGGGATTACGGCTTTGGTGGCCATCATCGTAGGCGGGTTCGTTCTGGCCAACCTTTTTTATTTAAGTGTCAACGAACGCCGATCCGAAATCGGTCTCAAGAAGTCTGTGGGGGCTCCCGACTGGGCAATTCTGATGCAGGTGCTGACCGAATCGGTTTTTCTGAGTCTGGCCGGCGCATTGCTTGGCGTGATTCTGGGGCTGTCTCTGGGGCAGCTGATGGCACAGCTCGGTGTGCTGGAGATCCTGATTTCGTGGAAGGTGTTCATCTTTTCCACCCTGGCGGCCACATTTATGGGTCTTGTTTTCGGTCTGCGACCGGCCCGCACTGCAGCCGGCATGCCGCCGATCGAAGCGCTGAAAGGGGAGCATTGATAGAAGGCCGTGTTTTTTAGTTTAAAAATTGCGCTCGCTTCGCTCAAGGCCCACCGGCTGCGGTCAATTCTGGCCATGGTGGGTGTTTTTCTCGGTGCCTTGGCGCTGACGGCCGTTCAGCACGTCTCGCAGGCTATGTACCTAAAGGCCGAGATGGAAACCGCCAAACTGGGGACCAATTTGTTTATGGCCCGCAGCGGAAAAGTCGTGTTTCGCCGTTCGGGGTCGGCGGCGTTGAGAAGCGCGACCACCACCTTTACCCTGGAAGATGCCCGGGATCTGATCGGATCGATTCCCCAGGCGCAGGCCGGAGCGCCTTTTGTCCTCAAAACGCTTCCGATCCGCTATGGAAACATCAAGATTCCGAGCCAGATCGTGGCCACGTGGCCGACCTACACCGAGATCCGGAGCTTCAAACCGGCTATGGGGCGTTTCATCACCTGGGAAGACGAAAACCAGCGGGCCCGCGTGTGCGTGCTCGGAACGAAAATTGCCGAGCGTCTTTTCAGAAAACCCGAGCAGGCATTGGGGCAGATGGTCTACATTTTCCGCGCTGGGGTGCGCGTAATCGGGGTCATGGAGCCCAAGGGGGCCGACATTGTCGGCAGCGACCAGGACGAACAGGTCTTCGTTCCCCTGTCGACCTTCTTGCGGCGGTTCACCAACCAGGACTGGATTACCGGGGTCTACCTTCAGTTGACTGACAATCAGTCTTACGACGTGGTCAAAAAAACGGCTGAAAGCATCCTGCGGCAGCGCCATCACTTGGGGCAGGGAGAAGACGACGATTTCAGCCTGCTGACCGCCAAGGACACCATTCAGCTGCAGGAGCAGGCCCTGCAATTGGTTCAGACGCTGGGCCTGCTCAGTTCCGGCATCTCGTTTGCCGTCGGCGGTCTGGGGATTCTCTCCCTCATGGTGCTGCTGGTGCGCTCGCGGCGGATGGAAATCGGCGTGCGGCGGGCGGTTGGAGCCCGGCGTCTGGACATCATCCGCCAGTTTATTCTGGAATCCGGATTGATGGCCGGCGCCGGCGGATTTGTCGGCGTGGTGTCGGCCGCCGGACTGGTGCTGTTGATTTACAAAATCGGCCAGATGCCAGTGGTTTACGATCCGATCTTTATCATCGGCCCTATGGTCGGCTCGGTTTTGCTCGGACTGATAGCCGGCGCATACCCGGCCTGGCAGGCGGCCAAGATCGAGGTGCTCGACATCCTGAGGAACGAGTAGAGAATGAAATTTTGTGACCTCAAATGCAAATATGCCGCCTGGCCGGAGGAATTGTCCGATGGGTCGAAATCATGCCGAACCTTCATCGGTTTATGGTGTAAGCTCAAAAATAGGATCGTACACAAAAATGCACCTTGTGAGGACAAGAAAGAACAGTAAGCGCATTTCCGTTTCGTAAGAGAGCCTTTATCAATGCCCCATTCATAAATGGTTGATGGCAATATGAATGTTATCGGTAAAACGGCTCAGGCGGAAATTGTGAAAATATTTTACCATCAAAGTATAACCTTTCCACCACAATTACCCATTTTTTAGCCCTGTAATACGTCCAAACGAACGAAAATTATTGCGTCATATTAGAGTGATAGCAAACGTGTAATACCTTGCATGATTTTTGCTAATCAATTGCGAGCCTTTCAGGTTGTCGATTCCGGTAACGCGTCAAATCCGGTTATATGAGACGAATGCTGCGGTTTTTGTCGAATTTTGACCGGCTACCATCGTTCGATTCAACCGGTTAAAGGACCGCGATGAAAATTATTACGTTAACTTGCCCGAAGTGCCGGCAATCGACAGAAATTTTACGGGACGAAAATACCGGTCTGTGGGAATTGCCGAAACGGTATTCATCTATCAGCAACCTGTCCTGGCAATATCTGGAACAGTTGTGGCTGAAAGGCCATATTCAAGACTGCGAGAAGGAACCGAAAATAAGTTTTAAGGAACAGATCAAAATCCAGATTAAAAATTGGATCAAGAAAATTGCTTTTTACCGGGAACCGATTTAATCGGATTTTTATCTCACACTGAACCAACAAACTGAACCATCCAGGCGCTACGGTTACAATCGGAGTTGGTGCCGGAAAATAATGGGTGGGGTATCATTGGAAAATGTTATATCGATGAGCTTAAATGCTTTGATACTCGACGGAAGACGCTTGGGCTTAAACAGACGAGTCTATTCGTATGTCGCTCACATACCCGAAAGAAGATCGGGTTATGAACGCCGAAGCGGACAGGACCGCAGAAACAGTTCCGAGGCAAAACTTTTAGGGGATAGGGAACGAAGAGCAGTAATGAAATAAACGTGTTTTGCACGCTAAGCCCGCACGCTTGAACCGGAATGACAATACGCTGATTGTCATTGAGCTTGCCGACCGCTATTGAATCAGGTGTTGAATTCCGGCTTTAAGAATACACTCTAAATGCCTTAAATTAATTTATTTAAACCCGCTATCCGTTCGAATACTATCGCCAGTCTTTTAACTTGGTCATAATGAAGTCCACGACAATCTTGTGTTCCTCCTTACCCGACCCTTGGACCCGAAGTGGTTCTCCGAAGCAGATGTGAACCGTTTTGCCGGGACGAATCTTTCCGAAATCCTTTAATTTGCGTCCAAGTCCCCAGGCGTCTGTTTTTAAGGCGATCGGTATAATCGGCACTTTGGCACGCGCTGCGAGTTTTACCCCCAGCGTATTGAAGTTGCTGGGTTCGAAATTAACACTGCGTGTGGTTTGGGGAAAAATGACGACTGAAACATTGCTGCTAAGAAGTTTCCGACCCTCCCCCAAAACGGTCCGCAAGTCCTGGCGCGGATTGGCGCGTCCCACGACAATCGGGTCGCGGCTTCGCATGACATGTCTGAAAAAAGGGTAGTCGATCAGGCTTTCTTTCACTACGAAAGTAACATCGCATTGCGGTTGGATCAGGCAGGGCAGGACAAACGTCTCCAGAACACTCATGTGATTCGCGATGAAGACGCAAGAAGATTCGGGTTTACGGTACGATGGCACATTTTCGATTTCGAACCTGCCTCCCACGGATTCGAGTGCTTTTATCGTATTTAGGCTGCTCTTGATCCACTGTGCATCGCCATACCGGCCTCTTTTGGCCAAACGGGAGGCCTTCAAGACAATCATGACCACCTGGAAGTAGAAAAGGGGAGTGGCCTGACGGCGTACAAGCATCGACGTCGACCTGGGTGGCGTGGAATAGTTGTTTATTATGGGGAAAAGGTTCGACATCATCTGACCCTTTTAAGATCGTGTCAAAAGAGAAAAGCGAGTGTTGGTTACGGGTTCCGGCACCGATTTTTTTCTGTGCATTTCTATACACACGTCGATCGGTATTTACAATCACAAATCATTGTAAAAAGGCCGGAGTTTCCACATTAAAGGCCTTTCGGCGATAAGCTTAATCTGATGCATGAGCCCTCTTGCGCATTGAGTACTTGACATGTCGCGTCGTCTCGCATAATCATCACCCCTACTGGAAGGGGTATTGATTCACGCATTGGGCTTTGGGCTAATTAAAAGGGAGGGATGCACATGGCTGACTATTTCATTAATGTTTTTTTGGATGACGAAAAACTCAAAAAGATCGAAGCCGCCGGTTTAAAGGGAAATGTTGCTGAAATTGACGGGAAAAAGGCCGTTCAGGTGCCGATGAGCCAGAAGGATCAGAAAAAACTGGTAAAAGGCTTCCCCGGCCTGACCTTCGATGCCAACAACGCCTGCTTGCTCCCGGCGGAGGCAGAAGACAAACTCGTGAATATCGTTACGGAAATGAAGACTCTGGACGTAATGAAATTTGCTATCATGAAGCTTTACAATCCCCTGGCGGGTAAGGCTCCACGCTCGGCCCAGCGCTGACATCGACCTTGCCATAGTGTCAACCTGTTTCATACTGAGGGAAAATCATCGACGAGGGAAGGGATCCAAGGATTCGTTCCCTCGTTGATTTTTAGGTTCACTGACACATCTGTGGTTGAATCACGGCCTTTTCACTTGCGGCCGCTTTCTTGACGGTTGATCGAGGGAGGGTTAGATCGGGTATACACCAGCAACAGTCGTCAATGTTACAGATACGATCTGCCCGGTCAAGGAGAGATCATGAAGGCGTCGTCCGAAGCGAAGCGTAAAGAATTTTCAAAAAAAATGACCGGCATTCTCAACTTCGGTGCGTTGAACCTCGCCATGGCCATCGGTTACCGCACCGGGTTGTTCGATGTGATGGATACATTCGATTCTCCCGCACCCTTGGCGACGATTGCCGAAAAAGCCGGGCTGGATCCCCGTTATGTGCAAGAATGGTTGGGGGTTATGGTTTGTGGAGAAATCGTCGACTTGACTGTAAATGATAACGGTGAGGACCTCTTTTATCTTCCCGGGGAGCATGGCGACCTAGTCACCCGGCGGGCCGGAAATTCGAACCTGGGCGTATACACACAGGAAATCCCGCTGCTGACCACGAGTGCGATGGACACTGTCGTTCGGCGTTTTTACGATGGGGAAGGGGTTGACTATAGCAGTTATCCGAAGTTTCAAACGTTCATGTCTCAATTGGCCGATGCCAAACACCGTATGGTGCTGGTAGACCGGTTTCTACCCACAGTTGACGAGGGCCGACTCATCCAGGGCTTGAACTCCGGTATTCGGGTGTGCGATATCGGTTGTGCCGAGGGCATTGCCTTGATGCTCATGGCCGAAGCCTTTCCACGAAGCGAGTTTGTCGGTATCGATATCAGCGCTGAAGTGATTCAGTCGGCCACAGTATCGGCCCGGCAGCAGGGGTTTGAAAATTTGAGCTTCCTTAACTTGGATGCCGCCGCCTTGCCTGCGACCGTCGACCTGACGAGATCTTTTGATTACGTAACCGCATTTGATGCCATCCACGACCAAAGCCGGCCGTTGGAAGCCCTTAAGGGCATATATACGATCCTGAAGCCCGGGGGGCTGTTTTCCATGATCGACATTGCGGCGAGCAGTCATCTTCTCGACAACCGGAACCACCCGATGGGGGCCTTTTTGTACACCGTCAGTCTAATGCACTGCATGCCGGTCGGGCTGGTCAACGGCGGTACCGGCTTGGGAATGATGTGGGGCCGACAGAGAGCGGTTGCCATGCTCGAAGCGGTCGGGTTCGAACAGGTGCAGGTCCTGGAGATCCCGGCCGATCCTTTCAACCTTCACTTCTTTTGCCGTCGACCCTTCGACCAGTGAGTCGAAAATCTATACTGAGCGTTTCAATCTTAAAAAGATTTTTTCCTCCGTCTCTTACGCTGGCTTTTTTCCCCACAGCACCCCGAAATCTTGGGACCCGCATCTCATAAAAGCCCCTTCGCAATCCGAATTCGAGAGCCGCTTCCCGGTGCTATTTTCAGGTTTGATGAAAACCTCCGAGGTTTCGACCTGAACCAATCCCCCATAAACCGGCAGTTCCCCAGTCTTTAAGCGACACTTTAACGTTTTACGTGTGGCAATTTTCACAACAATATTGGGGCATTACACTCACAAATAGTGGCAATCCGGATGACGGCTGTTGGATGACATTCTATAAAACATTATAATTATTGTATAAATTGTTTAAGTTAAAAGATGGCATGCTATTTGAAGTATTCAGTATCAAAGCGTTTCAACCTCTATGACTTTAATTGCGAGAGATTTGAAATGATAAACCTTCAAAAAATGGCCGGCCTTAAAGTCCTCCTGGTAGAAAACGATCGACAAATCCGAGAAGCGTTAACAAAGGCACTGCTGGATGAAGGGTGTTTATTGCGCAGTGTTCGGTCCGGTGCCGGAGGTCTGTCCCATTTGAAGGAAGGATCTTTCGATGTGATCATCAGCGACTTCAGCCTTCCCGGAATCGATGGGTTTGAATTTCTGAAAATAGCGAATCGGTATTGCCCTGAGTCGATAAAAATCATGGTGGCCGCATACGGTGACGTCGATCCCATGTCGAAGGTATTCAAATACGGTATTGATGACGTGATCGAGAAACCGTTTCCTTACGAGTCGCTTCTTTACACGATTTCAAAACATCTGGTTAACATTGGCTCCCCGGAAAAGGTTTCATCCAATAAATCATACAAGGAGATTTAACGTGCTAAATTTTATATTCATTATTTTTATAATTATGGTCGCCGTTTGTCTCGTTGTCGCCTATGCATACCTGATTGTCATAAACCGCGAAAATGAAATGCCCGATTTCGAAGATGTCGAAATCGGGCAAGATGAAAACAGGGGTGGATAGAACTGCAGCAGAATCGAGGGCAAAAGAAAAAAAGAGCCTTGCACCTAATTTAAAATAGATCGGACGCTTCTATCGGTTTTTAGGGACCGCCCCGCAAATAGGGAGTGTCCGGAATGAGCGAAACCGTTTTGTTGGTTTTGTCGAAATTAATAACCACCCGATCGATGCTGGAATAAAAAATTCCTACCTTTTCACCGCCCGGTCCCATTACATAGGCGCCATACGGCGCATAATTGTGATCCGTCCAGATCCAATAGATCATCTTTTTGAACTTTTCGGTGTTTGGTTCCACCGGTTGCCAGAATTCAGACTTAAGGGTGTATCGAGGGTCGATCCCAGCGATGGCGTACGGCATATTGTCGCGGCCTAAATAGTAATAAATATACCCGTCATCCACCTGATTGTTTTGGAACGCCTTGGCGAGAGACGGGTCACGCTGAAGTTTGCCATAGTTATCGCAACCGGCAAAACCTGAAAAAAGAGTCAAAGCCGCCAGCAGGGCTGTCATTTTACTCTCGAAAGACAATTGCAGTCGATGTTTTTTCTTCATTTGTCACCTGATAAATTCGTATCCGATCAATGATGCGGCTTGACGTGGCGCTCTTCTAGTCGTTAATATCCGTACACGGGAACGGGCAGGAATTGGTAACCGGATTCCTTTATATTCATTTGCCGCAAGAGGTCGGGCGCGACCTACCGTTCGACAACGAAAAATATCGGCTATGCCGACGCCCCACCCGGTGATATCCAGTCAAGGAGTTCCGATGGAACTGGCAAGATTTAAACCGGCTGTGCCCAAATACAGTCTCATGGCCATGGCCGGATTGTTGTGGACCACGGTGGGACTGGGGCTTTGCCGGTTGGGTTACAAGTGGGTGAGTCTGCTGCCCGGCACGCGGGCGGTATCCTTCGGTTTGGCCGGCATGTTTCTGGCTCTTATTGCCTATCGCTACAGTTTTTCCGGAATTGCTCTAAAAAACATCGAACGCCTTTGTCGTTTGCCGGCCAAAGGCTGTTTGTTTGCCTTTCAGGCCTGGAGGAGCTACTTGATCATCGGCTTGATGATCGGACTTGGTCTCGTGCTGCGTCATTCTCAGATCCCGAAGGCCTACCTTGCAATTGTCTATTTCGCCGTCGGCGGCGCACTGATCTTGGCGAGTTTCCACTATTATGCCTGTCTTTGGCGGACGTTGGTGCTCAAGGCAACTTGCGGGCCGGATTAAGGGCTCGCTCAAAAATAACGTATCATTTTGGACGCCGATGCATCCCGTCCGGCTACCGGTGTAAAATCTCGGAATATCCAGATATTCCTGCGATTTTACGCCTTGCCGGTCGGGCGCCTCAACACCCAAAATCACCAACTTATTTTTTCGCGAGCCCCAAGACAGAGGTTAATCTGTCTTTCAAAGGCCGGTTACCGGGTCCAGCGGTTTGCATTACGAGCTCATGCGGCATGAATCACTTGCCGCGCCATATCGCCTTCGGTAAACTGCAGGTGATGGCAGGTGTCCAACGAACCGTGAGGGGTTGTGATCTGCTTAAGCCCAGGCAGCGGTTCGTGTGACGCCTGTACACCGGCGCTATGCCGCCGTTTGCAAACCATCTGTCGACCGGACGGCGGCGTCACGCAATGGAGCGCTGCCGCAGGGTTTCATAGAGCTTTGTGGTGACCGGTCCAACCTGACCGTCGCCGATGCGGTGGCGGTCTATCGTCACAATCGGCAGCACCTCC
>JAQAZR010000168.1:0-2729 GCA_032127235.1 Deltaproteobacteria bacterium | reverse complement strand
GGCCATGCTCATGGCAGCGGCCATGTTGGCGATGGTGTCGGCCATGGATACGATACAGACGAGGCTGTCATCCGCTGCGGCGCTTGGGCGATGGTGATAGCGGATCGCTTTGGCAAGCGTGTCCGGAATCTGCCACTGCTGGCAGATGTCATAGCCGATTTCGGCGTGATCGAACCCTAGAATCCGATTTTCTGCGCTCAGGAAAGTCTTGTCGCCGGCGGCCATAAATTCGTCGAACAGGCTTTTGCGGTTCAGCACCGGTCGGTCGAGCACCAGCTTGCCAACATCGTGGATGAGCCCGACTGAAAAGGCGTCGTTTTCCAGTTGCGGCATGTGTTGCTTGGCGATTATTTTCGATCCGAACGCGACCGTCATGGAGTGGCGCCACAGTTCTCCGGAGTCCATCGCGTAGCCGTAAAGCTTGTTGCCCAGCAAACTCGAGGTGCCGGCCAGTGTGATCAGTTCGCCCAGGGCCTTGTCCCCCAGGACGACCGCTGCATGTTGAATCGAGGAGACCTTGCCGCTCATACCGTAATAGGCCGAATTGGCCATTTTCAGCACCTTGGCCGCGATCGCCTGGTCGGCCTCTATCAATTCGGCCACCTTCCTGGTGCTTGAATTGGGATCTTCCATGATTTCATGGGCCTTGAAGACGATCTGTGGCATGGATGGCAGTCCACTCAGATTGGATAAGATCCGCTTTTTGAGTTCTTCAGCGGTTTGCTGATCATCCGCTGGCGCCGATGCCGGTGCTGCCGCAAAACCGGTTTTCTCCGATGGCACTATATCGCCGGATGCGGTGTCGCACAGGTTGAGTTCGATGCGATGACCGCAATCCGGACAGGGAAAAGCCAACTTTTTTGAGGGTGGAAGTTTGCCATCGGGAATGGTGTAGGTCTTGTGACAACTGCTGCACGAGAAATTCATCCTTACGGTCACCTCTGCTCTTGTCGGTCAACAACCTGGGTCGAACGGTGCCCTTCTCCAAAGGTCCCTATAGGTGAAACCAGTCGGTCAAATGCGCCTTGATCTGATGCCGGGCGACCCTATTGTCGGCGGGTGAAAAGAGTCCGACGCGCAGCGAGATTTTGGCCCCGTCTCCCCATGGCCACCAGACCGCGAAAAGGATTAAACCACTGCTGTCAGCGGTGGTGAAGATTTTTTGCCCCGGCATGATGCCGAAAACCCTGTTGAAATAGCTCGAGAAATGCGGCGGGGCCTTGTCTATGGAGGCCATATCCCATTGGGCGTCGAATTCCAGTGTCATCGGGATATACACCAGGTCCATATCGCTGCGGTCGAAAACCACCAAGGCGGTGCCGAACACCTCATCCCAGCACCAGGAGCAGTGAGACGGCACGTTCAGGCTGATCTTGACGCAAATATCGCTAAATTTTTTCTGTATTTTCGACATCGTCTCGGCTCCTGGTTCCTGCAAATAACAAGGGTGTTGCCAAACCATGACGTCTGACAGGCAACCCGGTCAGATAACGGGCACACCGAATCGTGGTTGACTTTGCAGGAATCATGCCGAAGAGGAACCAAAGAAATTACCTTCGACTGCGGTAGGATACGGTGAATAAGGCTGAACTGTTGCAGCGCCAGCACCCTGCCGGTTTGACACCACGGTCAGACCGACGTCAAAACTTTGACCCGTTGCCGAAGGGCGAAAACCACTGCAGTGTCATGTCAGTTTTGAAGTGTCTCGACTGCTTTTGGCAGGGTTCAGGGATGAAAGCAATTTGAGGTTTCAGGTGTCAGGTGTCGGCTATTAAAAATTTCAAACACGAGGTTTTTTTCGGTGATTGCGAAAACCGGCGGCAATCCAGAGAATGCCCCAGAAGAGTGCCACCGGACCGGCACCGGCGTAAAGGTAGGGGGGGAGATCCCGATGCCAGGGTTCGAAATAGACCGCCGTCAGAAAAAGCCAGGCGATCGAGCCCAGAATGGCCAACCGCAGGGGACCGGAGAGTTTCAAATAGGGGTGGCGTCTGCCCCGACCATTGGCAACAGGGGTTTGCCGGCGACCGGTTATGCGTGGCAAAAAAACAATGGCCAGCACGATGAGAAGTATCAGTAAAATTTCCTGGATACCGGAAAACATGAGTCTCCTTGGAATACCGGTGGTTGCCAGAAATCATTTAAACACCGGCTCGGGTCCACGCCCCTTTTTTGCTCAAACGGATGGAGGTGTGTACCACAGGCGGCCGGCTTTCGCAAACCACGGACGATGTGGTCGAAATCGTCCTCAGCCGTAAAGGATCGTTTCTGCCGACGCCCGAATGTGATATGGATGCGGCAACGCTTATGTCTTGCGGTGTCAGATCCTTTGGTCCCGGCCCCCCGGGTTTGTCTATCGAACCGATTGGGACTGAACACCTGCTTCCGTAACATTTCGGCCAAATTTGAGGTCAACCCCTGCAGCGTACGTCACAGTTCATGCAACCGTTTGATGCGATCAAAACGCCTCTGACCGGCACGACCCTGATCGAGGCCAGCGCCGGGACCGGCAAGACGTATACCATTGCCGGTCTTTTCGTGCGATTGGTCCTCGAGCAGGAACTCGAGGTGGAACAGATCCTGGTGGTGACCTATACGACGGCTGCCACAGAGGAGTTGAAAACCCGCATTCGACGTAAACTGATCCAGGCACGGCAGGGTCTATTGGGGGGCGACGGTCGTGATCCCTTCATCCACCGTTTGATCGCCACCTTGCAGGACCCGGGCGC
>JAQAZR010000167.1:0-3634 GCA_032127235.1 Deltaproteobacteria bacterium | reverse complement strand
CGCCCTTTATGTCCTGAGCGGGTTTATCGTCTGGAGCGCGCTCAACACCTTTGGCCTCAACTATTTCATCAGTATTGTCCTGGCGCTGGTCATCACGGCGATCATCGGTGCCGTCATATACCGCGTTTTCCTGATCCGCGTCAGAGGCATGGAAATTTCCGAAATCATCGCCTCCTACGCCATCGCGCTGGCCATTTTGGAAGGTCTGAGGTGGGGCGGATTCAAGGGTATGACCTACACCCTGCCGCCCTTCATCGAGGGGAGCACAACCATCGCCGGCATCTCCGTGGACTACCAGCGCCTGCTGGCAGTGGGCATCGGGGCGGCTCTGGTTGCATTTTTGTGGGTTTTCACCCACTACACCCGCATCGGTCTGGCCCTGCAAGGCATGGCCCAGGACGAACGTGCGGCACTCATGCTGGGGATCGACTCGGATTTTATGGCAGTGGTGGCCATGGGGCTCGGCTCCGCGCTCGCGGCCCTGGCCGCCGTCGTGCTATTGCCACTGGGCAACATCGTGGTCGAATCCGGATACAACGTCTTGATCCTGGCCATCGCGGTCTGCATCGTCGGGGGGATCGGGAGTTGGGCCGGTGCGGTGCTGGCCGCTTTTATCATCGGTTTTGCCCAGATCCTGACAGTTGTCTACCTCGGATCCCATTTTCAAATGGTCGTGGCCCTGCTGGCCATCATCCTCACACTGATTCTCAAACCATCCGGCCTCTTCGGTCAGCAGAAAGAACTGGAGGAACGGGTTTGAAAGCCGCAGCACCGCAACGTCGCAAGGAAAGGATCGACCGCGGCATCAAGGTGCGCACCGAAGGGATTTACGCCCTGATGTCCTGGCGGGAGCTGGCGTATCTCACCGTACCCCGCCTAGTGTTGATCGTCGGCCTGCTGACCCTGCCGCTGGTGATGCCCGGCATGTATTGGCAGCGGGTCGTTTCCATTGTCTGTATTTACGCCCTGCTGGCCCTGAGCTTCGACTTCCTCGCCCATTACGTGGGGCTGGTGTCTCTCGGCGGCGCATTTTTCGTGGGTACCGGCAGTTATCTGACCGCAATCCTGAACACCAAACTGGGTCTCTCCCCTCTTGTCACCATACCGGCTGCCACCCTGATCGGGGGCGCTCTGTGCACCCTGATGCTGCTGCCGTGTCTCCCATTGCGCGGGGTCTACTTCGCCATCGTCACCCTCATGTATCCCTTATTTCTGGCCCGGGTGATCGAAGCGCTGGACATTCTCGGCGGCACCGATGGGATCATGGGCATCGACAGCTTCCCCAGTGCCTGGCTGGAGCAGTATTTTGTCATTATCATGTTGCTGCTGTTTCTTTTCGCCATCCGCCGTCTGGTGAACACCGATTTGGGACTCGTCCTGCGCGCCGTAAAGGACAACGATCAGGCTGTCAGGGCGTCCGGCATGGACGTAACCCGCTACCGGGCCCTGGCCGTGTTCATCGCCTCGGCCATCGGCTGTCTGGCCGGAGCCTGCCTGGTGCACATCTACATGTGGGCCGGGATTTCCACCTTTGCTCTGGACTTCTCGGTGCTGCCGATTGCGGCGACGGTCATCGGGGGCAGCGGGACTCTGGTCGGCCCGCTGCTCGGTTGCCTGATTCTCGTGCCGGTCTCGGAACTTCTGCGGGATTTCGGCACACTTCGGATCGTGTTTTACTCCCTGATTCTGCTGGCCTTTATCGTCTTTCGAAGCGAAGGGTTGATGGTCTACGGCCAGCGAAAGTATCATCAGATCCAAAGGTGGACAAAAATATGAAGGGGGAGCCGATCCTGGAAGTCCGGGAAGTGACCAAAACCTTCGGCGGCATCATTGCACTCAACCGGGTCAGTTTCGATGTCGGCGAGGGGGAAATCCTGGGCATCATCGGCCCCAACGGGTCCGGTAAAACCACGGTGGTCAATTGCATCACCGGTTTTGTCAAGGCCTCCTCCGGACGTATCCTTTTTCGCGGTCGTGACATTACCGGGATGCGACCCCACCGGATCGCCGACCTGGGGGTAACACGAACGTTTCAGATCATGCGCCCCTATTACAGTCTACCGGCCTACAAAAATATGGTCATTCCGCTCTTTTCTCCCCGCGCCCGGCGCACCGGCGGCTGGCGTGGCGGCGGTCGACTGGGCGACCGGAACACGGTCGGCATCGATATCCTGGAAGAAATCGGCTTCGAACGCGACTCGTATGTCCCCTATAAATTGACCGCCACGCTGCCGACCGGCTACCTCAAGCGCCTGGAGCTGGCCCGCTGCCTGGCCCTCAAGCCGGAGTTGATCATTTGTGACGAAGTCTTCTCCGGTCTGAGTATGAGCGAAATCGCCAGCATGGTGCCGTTGATCGAACGGCTCCAGATGGACGGCATCACCTTGATCATGATCGAACACCGGTTGCGGGAGCTGTTCAAAGTGGCGAACCGGGTGATGGTGCTCAATTTCGGCGAAAAACTGGTCGAAGGGCCCCCCGCCGAGGTCATGGCCGACAAGCGGGTACGGGAAGCCTACTTCGGATCGGAAAGCGTCGAGGAGGTGATGAAACATGCTTGAGGCCTCCGGCCTCATGGTCTTTTACGAGAACATGCTGGCCCTCAACAACGTGAGCATCCAGTGTGGTGAGAACCGGATCGTCGGGGTCTTCGGCGCCAACAGTGCGGGGAAATCGACGCTCATGTACGCACTTTCCGGTATTATGCTCGACATTCGCAAAAAGGAGGAAATGGCCGGCGGCGAGCGCATCACGATCAGCGGCAGTATCCGCTATAGGGACCGCGAACTGATGGCGATGAAACCCAGCCGGAGGGCCAAACTGGGAATTATCCTGTGTCCGGAGCGTCGGCGCATTTTCAAAGAGAGCAGCGTTCTGGAAAACCTGAAAATCGGCGGATACCTGGCCACCCCCGCCCAGGCAAAAGAAACCTTGGCATACGTTTTCACGGTTTTCCCGGCCCTTAAAAAACTAAAAAACAGGGTCGGCGGCTTCCTCAGCGGCGGCGAACAGCAGATGTTGGCAATCGGCCGGGCGCTGATGGCCCAGCCGAAAATACTGCTTCTCGATGAGCCTCTGCTGGGTCTTAGCCCCTTGATGCAGGTCATGCTCATGCGCGCCACCCGGGAGATCAGGGATCAGCGCCGGATATCGATCATCGTCACCGAGCAGTACGCCCGTCCGGTCCTTCCGATCATCGACTACGCCTTTATTCTGGAGAACGGCTCGGCCGTTCTGGAGGGCACGCGCGAGGAGTTGATGGACAACCCGGATGTCCGCTCGGCTTATTTCGGAGTCTGACCGCAGCGTCGGCCTGACGCCGACGCTGCGGTAATATTGTCGGCGTCGGTTGTCCGTAGAATGGAAAGAAGCAGCAGACCGTGAACACCGATCGGGAAAATTTAACCGAAGAATTAACCTTTACCCGGTTCGACCGGATGAGTGACCGTTATCCGGAAAGGCCCGCGGTTATCTACCTCGGTGAACGGTTCACTTACCGCCGCCTGCGGAAACTTAGCGAGCGCTTCGCCGGTGCGCTGGCCGCCATGGGGGTCGCTAAGGGCGACCGCGTGATGATCTACATCGCCAATTCCATCCAGTGGGTCATCGCCTTTCTCGGCATCCAGAAGATCGG
>JAQAZR010000166.1:0-8159 GCA_032127235.1 Deltaproteobacteria bacterium | reverse complement strand
CCGCTCCGGGGGACGACGGTAAAAATTTTCCTTCCAGCTATCAGAGGCGAGGCGCCGGCGATAAAACCGGTGAGGGCACTGAATATGGAGAATTCTGGTACGATTCTGGTTATCGAAGATGAAGAAATGGTCCTGGATGTGACCAGCTCGATGCTGCAAAATCTCGGCTACCGCGTACTGGCGGCGCGAAGCGGAGAAGAAGCCCTGCGCATCGCCGACAGCCACAATGGTCAGATTGACCTGGCGCTGCTGGACATCATTCTGCCCGACATGGGGGGCAAAGAAATCTATCCGCGCTTGCTGGCTTCACGACCGAATCTGAGGGTTATCGTTTGCAGTGGCTACACCCTCAACGGACCGGCCCAGGAAATCCTCAAGCAGGGCGCACAAGGATTTATTCAAAAACCATATACGATGGCGGCGCTCTCCGAAAAACTGTCGGCGATACTCAACTTGAAGTGACCGATTACGCGGCTTCGTTCAAACCCATGAGAACTTTCAGATAATCAGCTTTTTCCATGGGTCTTGGGTTGTCTCGGTTACTGCCGTTGGCGGCACTGTCGTTGGCCAGCTTTTCGAAATCACCTTCCTTGACGCCCAGTTGTCTGAACTCGGGCAGGCGGATGTCAGCGGCCAATTTTTTTACTTCGGCCACCGCTTGCCGGGCCCGGCTCTCGACACTGCCATCACCCAAACCCATTGCCAGAGCAATGCGGGCGTATCGATCGACACAGTAGTCCAGATTGTATTCCATCACTGCCGGAAGCGTCACCGCGTTGCACACGCCGTGCGGCAAATCGTATTGACCGCCGAGAGCCTCGGCGATACAGTGAACCGCTGCCACGTCTGAATGGCTGAAGGCTATGGCGGCTAAGAGACTTCCCAACAACATGCCGGAACGGGCTTCGATGTTTTGGCCGTCGGAAACGGCCGCTCTTAGATGCGAGGTGATAAGTTCGACGGCATATAGGGCCACGGCATCCGACAGAGGTTCCGCTGCCTTGGCGGTATAGGCTTCGATGGCATGGGTCAATGCATCCATGCCCGTTGCGGCCGTTAATGCCGCCGGCATGGACAGCGTCATTTCAGGATCCACCAACGCAACCCGGGGGGCGATTTTCGGATCCTTGATGCTGAATTTAAAATGCTCTCTGCTGTCCGTGACAACGGCGCTGAAGGTTACCTCACTGCCGCTGCCGGCTGTGGTCGGTATTGCGATCAACGGCAAGACCTCGCCCGAAATTTTTCCATATCCTTCGAAGTCCCGCACCTGACCGCCATTGGATGCGACGACATTGATGGCCTTGGCGCAGTCGATAGGGCTGCCGCCACCGATGGCCACCAGGCAGTCCGGCTTATCGAATGCCGCTTTTTTAGCGCCCTCTTCGACGTTGTAATCTTTGGGATTCGCTTCAACACGGGCAAATATGTCGTAGGCGATGCGTTTTGAGGCCAGATGAGTTGTGAATCGGGACAAAACACCCGAAGAGGCGAGCCGGACATCGGTGATCAGCATGACTCGCCGCGCATTGATAAGGGCCAGCTCCTCAGCGAGTTTTTCAACCGCTCCGGTACCGTATTCGATCCGGGTGGGCAGGGCGAAACTAAAGGGTGACAACAGGTTCATAGGGAAATCCTTTCCGATCATCTGTAACTTTTTGTGGGGCTCTCCTTGCTTCCGTCCAGAACCCGCCGGAGACATTTGCGTTCGGCTTTGGCCTTGCGCAGCTCTTCCGTCAGCGCTTCCTGTCTCTCCGGTGGGGCGTCGTCGATCTGTTTTTCAAGTTCTGCGACTTCCCGGATGAGGCGATAGAGGTCTCTTGCAATCAAACGGATCGACATACGCTTGACTCATCTATAAAATAAAAAAACAGGCGGACAAGGCGTGCCAGCATAACCGTCACAGGCGGGTTCCGTCAATTTCTATTTGACATCCCGGGTTTTCTGTGATTACTTAATCGGAATGTTTAAGGCAGCGCCGACAATATTCAACGGGTTGGGGCTGCCTTTAAGTTTCGTGCCAATTGAAAAATAGAGCCTCTGTCATTCTGGGGCTATTCTAAGAATATAGCGTGTCTGCATTAACCTCAAAACCATTCGCGAACGCCCTTACTCATTCAAGCGGTACAAAAACAAACTGGCAGTTTCACAGACAGCGGGCCGGAAACGGTGCCGCTTAATTTTTTGGAGGTGAACAATGATGTACTTCGAAGCCATTTTCCAGCCGAATAACCTGACCCACTACAATTCCGATGATGTCCAGAAAATCGTTGGAAAAAAGATTGCCGTTCAGGACGGCTGGATTCTCGAAAAAGGCCCGCACAAAGGCCAACAGGGGTATTACCTGCCGAACTCCACAGTCGGTCTGATCCCAGCCAGTGACCTCAAAGAAATCCGAGTCATTCCCTACGCTCAGTGGAAGGACATCTTCAACCGAACCAAGCAGGAATCCGTTTAACCCCGAGTCGGCAAGGTCGAAGACACCCGTTTACATGGCCGAATACCAACCGCGGCCGCGTTCATAGGTACCATCAAATAATAGCTGGACCCCCTCGTCCTCACCCAGTGGTGATCCATCCCCATCAATGATATGCACCCGCTGTCAGCTGAATATCATCTCCATGGAAAAAAAACCGTAAAAAAATGTTGCAATTAGTAAAATGATGTGTTTATTTATATGAACAATACGGCATGCCGCTATTGTCTCTTTTGAAGACCTCATCGAATTTTGTGGAGGAAACGGGTGACGCTGTCCAACGTCGATTCTTTTTTAAAACGTGTTTTCGCGACCACCGGGTTGGAAACTCAAACCGAGTTGGCTTCTGTGCTTCGGATCAACCGCTCGGCCATTACCCAAGCGCGCAAGAAAGATTCGATCCCGGCCAATTGGGTTCTTCAGCTCTATCGTATTTATGGTTTCAATCCGGACTGGCTCGAGAGAGGCACGGGCGAGACCTTCCTTAAAGCAGACCGAGAAAAGGAAATAAAGTTCAAACAAGTTCCCAAGGTCAAAGCGCGTCTCAGCGCGGGTGGCGGTTCTTTCGAGATCGGCTCTGAAATTCAGGGCTACTACGCCTTTCAAACCGAGTGGTTGCGAACCAAGGGCAACACGGATCGGATGGTTCTGATGGACATCTTCGGCAACAGCATGGAGCCCGAATTGAAGGACGGCGACAGTGTCCTTATCGACGAATCCCAAAAGGACATCCTGTCCGGGGCGGTTTTTGCCGTGGGTGTCGACGACACCATTTTGGTCAAACGCGTCGAAAAACACCCCAACACGCTGGTTCTGCTCAGCGACAACAGGGACTATGCGCCGATATATCTCAAAGACAGCGAGTGCGAGAGTGTGCGTATCATCGGCAAGGTGATCTGGGCGGCGCGGGAATTTCGGTAGCCACTTTTTTTTGACCTATATGTTTATATAAGTTAACAAACCATAAAATTTAATAAACAGAAGGGGGTAAAGATGCAACAACGGTTTTGTACTTGCGGATTCCCGGTCTGGGTTCAGTATCTATTGTCCGAAAAGAATTTCGGCACGATTTTCTGGTCGACTGTCTACCACACGGGACGGGTGCTCACCCGTTGTCCAAACTGCGGGCGCGCGCTGCACATCGACGATCTGAGCTGAAGTGTATTTTATCGCCGGTCGGCGCTGCGAATCGCCATCGGGATGAGTTTCGGCTTTCATTCAGCAGGAGGTCCAACATGACAAGGCTTTCAATCTACCCGAATTACGACGATCATTTTGAATATGACGGTGGAACCGCCATACGGCAGACCCGCAAGAAAGCCGATGAAACCGTGTGGCAGAACTGGCTTCTCTTTGACACCATCGAGGCCGCTTTGGAATACTTCAACGACTGCTGTGATGCCTGATGGGACGGGTTCAATTTTTCTTACAAATAGGCGACCACGCGGATGATACCGATGCTGGCACCGGTGTCGTCCGTGGTGGTCGTGTCGCTTATCGAAATCACCTGCTGGACCTTGTTCTGCTCGAGAAAGCGGTTGACCGTTTGATCCAATTGCTCCAGCTCCTCCTTGACGTGAAAGACCTTGAGTGGGCTGGTGAAGGTTTTGACTTTAATCATTGCTAGCCTCCTGATTCCGGTGGAAAGAAAGGATTGCTATCATTGAGCTTGGCGAAAACGGCCCATTTCTGAATTGGAAACTGATCAGTTTACTTTAACACGAAAATAAGGTGGGCGCCTCCGCCCGGATGAACAATTTCGAAAGACGTCTGAAACTCACCGCCAACGGGCTCTAAACCCGAACCAGGCCCGTCTGTTTGTCCCCAATCTTGTGCCTTTCACGCGGTATCGGCTTTGGGTCCGGTCTAAGACCCCTTAGGCGACTCAGACAGTCAGCCGCTGTTCTCAACCGCTGATCCGGGCTCTGGCGCATCATTTTCATGTACCGTGGCGGCCCATAGGGCAATGACTGTTTAACAGTTGATACAATTCCGTGGGATGTCAATTCGGCCTTTTCTCAGTCAGCGGTTCTCGGTGAACCTGTAAATGGAGCCGGTTGCCCGGCGTAATAAATATCCTATTTTCACCGAGAGTTTCTGTTGCTCAGTCCGGCCGGTAGGGTTGGGCTCCTGCGGTGGTGCGGTGAAATTCCCTTTCGATGCCGCTGACGGCGACCATACGCCCCGAATCGAGATATGTCCTGTAGATCGGATCTTGCAAGTCGAGGGGCCGGGAGGCCAGGCTCTTTTCGATTTCGGCGAGGGCTTCAACCGATTTGTCGCACACCGGATATCCTTTCTCATCGATATAAATGCGCGGCCCAAAGGAAACCGGCGAAATGTTGTTGATGTCCACAAGCTTGATGTCGCCAGCGTCAGTTAGAATCAGGTTGCCGTCACCGGCAAGATCCGGAATATAACCGGTCTCACGAATCATTCGTTTGATATGGTCGGTAAACGCCTTGGTGCTGCGGCGGATGCGGGCCACCAGTGCATCCCGTTCGAGCGTCGGAGCGGCTTGGCTGCCGATGCGCGGCCGCAGCAGGTTGTCTGCCAGTCGGTCGGCGTTGAGATACCCCCAGGGTTCAATATTCAGCCCTTCGACATATTCCTGCAGCCCGCAGAGCAGGATGTCGTGGTGGTCCCCCCAGAGATAGCTGACAAGAAATTCATTGGAACGGGCGTAGCCCTCAGTTCCCAGGTAAGTGGCCACGATAATGACCCGCTGGAGTTCGGCATGGGCTTCTCGGCGGGACGGGAAGCGGGTTCGAAAGATACGCAGCATTTTCAACGGCTTGGCTCGAGGAAACCACTTAATGCCGTCCGACACGACGCCGCTTTTTTCTCGTGCGACATCATCCGGGTCAAGGACTTCCATGATGTGCGACCGGAGTCCCTGGCGGTAGTGGCGCCTGAAAACATAGCGGCCCGGTTGGCGGATGAAATTCAAGCGCAGAACATCGTCTGCGCTCAATGACGGCTTTTCTCGGACGTCCTGAGCCATCGGTGCCTTAATGGGGATTAAACGATTACGTCATCTCGTCTAAAGAGACGGTGCTGGAGATCATAGAACACTGGTGGGATCTTTGGCAAGCGGTGGTCAACCGAAGCGGCAATTATTGGTAAAAATAAGAACCCATTAAAGGTTAAGCAGGAACCTCTACAGCCTGGGTCGCCCGGCCACCGGATGTGACGTGGCGGCCGGTGTCAAGCTCGGTGGTCAAGAAAAAATAAAGGGACACGATTATTTCGCTATGAAGCTCGAATTTTCGTTTCAGTCGTTCATCCGCCTTTCCCAATCATATTCCGGTGCGGTAACGATGTGTTCCATATGCTGGATTCGGCGTTCCAGCCGTTCAAAACGATGTTTCAGACGCTTGAGGGCCCGGTGCCGGTTGCCGGTGTAGCTGTCATAAAACTCCTGTTCGTCTTCGCTGCGAAGAGGAATGACCGGTTCGGGTTTCATCAGCAAAGCCGCCAGAAGGTAGAGCCCGGTAACCGGCCAGAAGCCGGTCAAAATAAGTAGTCCCACCGCAATGGCCCGGGTCCAGCAAACAGAGAAATCAAAAAACTCGGCAAGGCCTCGGCAAACCCCCAACAATACGCCATGACGTGAACGGTAAAGTCCGTTTGAAAACAATTTTTCAATCGGTTTCATGATCGGCTCTCCCTTTTCTTCTATCGAACAGAATGGTCTCGAGCGCATCCACGCGCTCTTCCATTCGGGTCAGTTTTTGGTAAATTTCCTGTATCATTCCGGTATCATCGGCTTCGTTTTGGCGGTCTTTACGGGACACCCCTCCCTTGATGAGCCGTATACCCATCAGGATCGTGGCCCCAATGACGGTCAGTGACACGACAATGCCGCCGAAAACGATCGCGGTGATGAAAGCACCCTGCATGCCTGACGGCCCTCCGAAAGAGTTTATTGGTGCGTTGCCGGTCCATTGTTGTCTACCGGCATGAAAATCTATAATATGCGGCTACACATTTTGGTTGTCTGCCGGCCTTTTCAAGGCCTGCAGTTCGGCCTCAATTTCCTCATCCGCACCCAGTTTGTCAAGCTCTTCCTCGAGATCGCTTTTACGACCAATATTCACCAGGTCGGCTTCTGACTCCATGCGGTCGATGCGGCTTTCGAGCTCTTCGAATTTAACCATCACCTCCGTGCTGTCTGCTCTTCGGATTTCCTGTTGGGCCCGTATTTTTCGGCGAGCATGGACGTGACGCTGGATCAATACCCGCTGCTTGTCGCGCGCGGATTTGAGTTTTTCCTCCAATTGGCGAATGTCTTCGTGATACTGAACGACCAAGTGATCGAGTTCGTCTCGCTCTTGCTGCAGATTCTCTTGACGCCGGGTATAGCGGCGCTTTTCGATGAGGGCATCACGGGCGAGATCGTCCCGGCCTTTGCGGACGGCCAATGCGGCCTTGTCTTCCCAATGCCCGGCCCGGTCGACAATCTCCTCCAGTTGGCGCTGAACCGTCTTGCTTTCAGCCATGACTCCCGCACAGGCGGCTTTGAGTTCGACAAGCGTGTCTTCCATTTCCCGTATCATGAGTTTGATCAGTTTATCCGGATCTTCGGCCTGATCGAGCATGGCGTTGATGTTGGAGCTGATGATGTCACGGAAGCGTGTAAATATGCCCATGGTGTACCTCCTGAGTGGTTTTTAAACCACTTATAGCAGATTGCATGCCAAAAAAACGATACGGACGGGATGTCGATTTCCCGAGCGGGATATCTTTTATTTCGCTTTTAACGAAAATTGCCTCTCGTTAAATTTAATTATTTATTTTGAATACTTATACTTTATATTTTCCTTTCAAACCTCTATTTGAGCCGGTTTTTTCAAGGGGATATTGTGTCGATTTATTGACAATTTTTTAAATTGACATCATTAATAGTTTGTAAATTAAACTTAATTATATACATAATTGACCTATATTTAGTTAAATTTACTATGCCAATTATATCCAACACTTCAACAAGCCGAGTTAGTGGTCTGAGTGGCGGTATGCGCGAGGCCTTGGGACAGTCCGAGGTCTTTCTGGCATTCCAGGAACGCCTTTCCCATGTCGCTGCGGTGAACCGGCCGGTGCTGTTGATTGGTGAGCGCGGCACCGGCAAGGAATTGGCGGCCTCTCGCCTGCACTATCTTTCGCGCCGATGGCAGGGTCCACTTATTGCCCTGAATTGTGCTGCCCTTTCGGCGGCGCTGATCGAATCCGAGCTGTTTGGCTATGAGAAGGGGGCCTTCACGGGTGCCGCCCAGCGTCGGAGCGGACGCTTCGAAGCGGCCGACGGTGGCACGCTTTTCCTGGACGAAGTCGGAAACATTCCCTTGGAGGTGCAGGAGAAGATCCTGCGTGTGGTCGAATACGGCACATTCGAGAGAGTGGGCAGTACCGAGCGCATCGAAGCGGATGCCCGCATCATTGCCGCCACCAATGCGAATCTGCCGAATCTCGTTCGCTCCGGCCGTTTCAAGCAGGATTTAATTGACCGGCTGTCGTTTGACGTGCTGTTTTTACCGCCGCTGAGAGAACGACGCGAAGATATTCTCCTTCTGGCCAATCATTTCGCGGCGCGCATGTCTTTTGAACTGGGACGGGAAAGTATCGCGCGTTTCAGCGGCAAGGCCGCCCGGGCTCTCGAAGAGTATTCATGGCCGGGCAACAT
>JAQAZR010000165.1:0-2551 GCA_032127235.1 Deltaproteobacteria bacterium | reverse complement strand
GCGTTTGCATCGGGCTGGATGCGCATCAGGGGCAACCGCCGCCGCCGATCGGTCGATCGGGGCTTCGTGCTCTCGGATCACAGCGACTGGGACGGACTGGTTGAGACCATCGCGGCCACCGGTGCGGAGAAAATCGCCGTCACCCACGGCTATGCAACCGAAATGGCCCGCTGGCTGAATGAAGGCGGCCGTCAAGCAGAAATGATTCCCACGGTGTTCCGCGGTGAAGAAGACGATTCCGAGGGCGAAACGGAATCATGAAAGCCTTTGCCGAACTGTATCGCCGTCTGGATGAAACCACCAGCACCAATCGAAAAATAGACGCCATGGTGACCTACTTCAGATCCGCACCACCTGAGGACGCCATCTGGTCGATCCGTTTTCTCATCGGGCGCAAACCACGGCAGGTAGTTCCGGCCCGTAAATTGATGGAATGGGCGGCAGAACTGGCCGGCGTTCCAGACTGGCTTTTCGAAGCGTCGTACGATGTGGTCGGAGACCTCGCCGAAACCATTGCGCTGCTGCTGCCGAAAGCGTCCGGTTCGAGCGACCGCCCGCTGCACCGCTGGGTTGAAAAGCACCTTCTGCCGCTTCGGGGCCTCAACCTCGAGGACCAGAAAAGAGCGGTCGGGGCGGCGTGGAACCGGATGGACGACATTCAGCGCTTCGTGTGGAACAAGTTGATCACCGGCGGTTTCCGGGTCGGGGTCTCCCAGCGGCTGGTCGTTCGCGCCCTGGCGCAATTCAGCCAGGTCGATGCGGCCGCGATTTCCCACCGGCTGATGGGTGAGTGGCCCCCCACGGCCGACTACTACCGGCAAATCCTCTCGGCGGACACGCACGATGCCGACATCAGCCGGCCCTATCCATTTTATTTGTGCTACCCCCTGGAAGGCGACCCGGAAAGTCTCGGTCCTGTAAAAGATTGGCAAATCGAATGGAAGTGGGATGGTATCCGCGGGCAACTCATCAAGCGCCGTGGGCAGGTATTTATTTGGTCCCGGGGTGAAGAATTGGTGACCGACAAATACCCGGAATTGAAAAATGCGGCCGTCTCGTTGCCGGACGGTACGGTGATCGACGGAGAGATCCTGCCGTGGAAGGAGGGGCGGCCGATGCCGTTTTCGGAGCTGCACAGACGGATTGGCCGCAAGACCGTGGGCAAAAAACTGCTGCGGGATGCACCGGTGGCCTTCCTCGCTTACGACCTGTTGGAATCGGGTGGCCGGGATATCCGCCAAACCGCGCTCGACCGCAGGCGCGCAGCACTTTCAGGGGTGATCTCCCCTCTTCCTGGCCATCGGATACAGATTTCCCCGGTCGTGGTGGCCGCAACCTGGAAGGAACTCGCCTCCCTTCAGCGGGAGTCTCGCAGCCGGGGGGTCGAGGGTTTTGTGTTGAAGCGGCTCGATTCGGTATATGAAGTCGGTCGGCGGCGCGGTAGCTGGTGGAAATGGAAGATCGACCCGCTGAGCGTGGATGCCGTGCTGATTTACGCCCAGAGGGGTCATGGACGCCGGGCCGGCCTCTATACCGACTACACCTTTGCCGTGCGCCAGGGCGACGGCCTGGTGCCGTTTGCCAAGGCGTACTCGGGCTTGAGCGATGCCGAGATCCGGCAGGTTGATCGTTTCATCCAGCAGAACACGCTTGAACGGTTCGGGCCGGTCCGGGCCGTCACGCCCCGGCTGGTTTTCGAAATTGCCTTCGAAGGGATCCAGAAATCGACCCGGCACAAGTCCGGTGTGGCCGTCCGCTTTCCCCGCATCGCCCGTTGGCGCCGCGACAAAACCGTAGAAGAAGCCGACACCATTGAAACATTGACGGCGTTCATGCCGCGCTGGCGATAGCCGTATGTGGTTGCCGGTAACGAAGTGATTGAAATAATTTAGTTAAGAGTTTCACGCTCTGTCATTTCAGAGGTTCGTCGGTGTAGGCCACGTTGGCCTCTGCAGACGCATGCAGCCGGAGCTCTTTACCCGCTTTGATATCCTCCACCCAGTCCGGATTCAGGAGGATCGACTTGGCACTTAAAACGATGTCGGCGTCTTCGAGGGCCTCATCCGCACTGGAGCGATCGTATATCTTGCCGCATATCATCAACGGCAGTTTGGTAGCGGCGCGGGTGAGCTGGGCCATATTCTGCCGGGTACCGAAAGCCTTGTCGCTGTAACCGTGGGTGGACACTGAAATGACGTCGATCGGCTCCCGGTCCAGAAACCGGATTATTTGCTGGTATTCGTCCTTCGTTTCGAACAACGATACTTGAGGATCAGCGACACCCCAGTTGGAAACCCTGAAGGTCAAGAGCCGATCTTCCGGGACGACTTTTCGGACGGCTTGAATCACCTCATGGGCAAACCGGAATCGGTTCTCAACCGACCCGCCGTAGTCGTCTGCGCGCCGATTGGAGTAGGATGACAGGAAGTTGCAGATCAGATAGCCGTGCGCACCGTGAATTTCGATCCCGTCGAATCCGGCTTCGATCGCCCCACGGGCCGTTTCGACAAATCCATTGATGACATGATCGATATCGAACCGGCTCATTTCG
>JAQAZR010000164.1:0-5073 GCA_032127235.1 Deltaproteobacteria bacterium | reverse complement strand
CCTTGGGATAGTCGAGGGTCGGAAAAAAGGCCAGACCGATCGTGACGGAGGGGCCGGCGTCGGCTGCCACTGTTTTTTTGATCTCTTCGGCCCATGCGAACGTCGACGACAGGTTGCAGCCGGGCAGAAAGCATCCGAAGGCGGTTGAATCGAGCAGTCCCCAGAGGCCGGATACCGATCGACAAGCCCTCTCGAGGGTGCGGGCCACCGTTGTCCGGATGTCCGGTTCCGGTTCGGAATCGACGGCGTCGTCTGCAAGCCGGCAGGCGTCGATTTGAATAACGGCAGCCGCAAATTCTGAGACGTCTTCCAGGCTGCTCATGGCGCGGACCATTAGAGATTTAGCGCTGAGAAGGCAGGGGTAGGCCAGTTCCAGTGCTTTGGCATCCTTGTCCGGCTCGACGACACACGCCGGCCGGGGAACGGCTTCGGACCGGGCCTTCGAGAGGAGAAAGTTGCGGGTCTCGCCGGCATCGGGGCTCAGTTGATGCGGTTTCTGCGTCATCATCAGTCCTCAAGTCAGTAGCGTTTCAATTGCGCTCCGGATGGTCTCCAGTTCGCCGTCCTGGAGCGTCCGCATATCCATTGTGTATAGGTCATCCTCGATTCGGCCGATGATCGGGGGTGAATTCAGGCGCAGACTTTTTTCGATGGCGTTGGCCGACAGACCGTCGATTCTTATACCCAGGCCCTTGCTGGGCAGCTCCAGCAGCGGTAGTGAGCCGCCGCCGGGCCGTGAGACGAGATCCAGCGACGCGACCGTCAAGCGGTTGCGCCCGGTGCTTTCGAGCATTTTTTTCAGGTGCCCGGCTTTTTCCTCCAGGATCGCGATCGGTTGCAGCATCATGCGCAGGGTGGGAATCGCCTGCACCGCCTTTTCTTCATCCCGGTACAGTCTCAGGGTGCTTTCCAGGGCAGCCAGGGTCAGCTTGTCGATCCGCAGCGCGCGTGTGATCGGATTTTTTTTGATCCGGTCGATACAGGCCTTTTTTCCAACAACCAAACCGGCCTGGGGACCGCCGAGAAGCTTGTCCCCGCTAAAGGTGATGATGTCGACCCCGGTCGACACCGATTCCTGAACCGTCGGCTCTTTCAGAAGCCCGTAGCGTGAAAAATCGATGAATGTGCCGCTGCCCAGGTCCTCCATGACCGGAACCTGGTGTTTCCGACCCAGAGCGACGAGGTCCTTGAGCGATACCTCGGCCGAAAATCCGACGACACTGTAGTTGCTTTTATGAACTTTCAGCAGCAGGGCGGTCTGCTCGTCGACGGCGTTCTCATAGTCACGGAGGTGTGTGCGGTTGGTGGTTCCGACCTCGCACATAATGCCCCCGCTCTTGGCCATGACATCCGGGATGCGGAAGGAACCGCCGATTTCTACCAGTTCCCCCCGGGAGACGATGACCTTTTTGCCGGCGGCCATCGTCTCCAGCGCGAGCAAGACCGCTCCGGCGCAGTTGTTAACCGCCATGGCGGACTCGGCGCCGCTGATTTCACAGATCAGGTCTTCCACATTGGCGTAGCGGGAGCCGCGGCGGCCTTTATCGAGGTCGAATTCGAGATTCGAATACCGGCGGCCGACTGCGCAAAGGTGCTCGATGGCGGTTTCAGCCAGCAGCGAGCGGCCGAGATTGGTATGGATGACGATTCCGGTGGCATTGACGGTCGCCCGCAGGTTCAACGACTGCGCCTGCCGGGCCAAATCCTTGACGCCGGTTACAACCGCCGCGTCAGCCATGAGTTCGTCGATCTGTGCAGGGTCCTGCTCGATAATTTGCCGGCGACGGTTGTCGAGAACGGATCGGATGGAACGAATGAGAACCGATCGAGGGACTTCTTCAAAAAACGGATCGGACTTGGAGAGTTCGAGGACATGGTCGACTGCCGGCAGATTCCGCAAGGCCTCTTTCTGTTGCTGGTTGAGTTTCATAGAGCGTTTTTATCCACCGGACGCCGGGGCACTTTCCGCTTCATAATCGAACAAACTCTGCGGGATGAGATCGACGATTTCCGCGAGGTTTTCGGGCTTCAAACCGACTCGTTTTAGGCGGGTTTCAATCGATCCGCTGCTCATCCCCTCTAGTTCGAGACCGGTATTGAATCTGGCCATGAGAAGATCGGCCAGGAAGATGACGTGCGCCAGATCGGTGTGCTGCAACGATTTTTCGGGCTGGTGGTGATGGGCAATCGTGGTGGTCAAAGATTCCGGAAAAGCCCACATTTCAGCCAGCGTGCGGCCGACTTCTGTGTGATCGGTACCGAAAATTTCTCTTTCGATCGTGATCGAATACGCTTCCTCACGATTTAATTTTCGGTAAAAGAGCGGAAAGGCGGTTGCAATGAACTGATCGAGCACCACCTTGCCGATATCATGCAGTAACCCGGCCGTATAAGCCGTCGACAATGGCGCCTTGCCTGTAAAATGGGCGATTTTTTCAGCGGTCAGCGCCGTGCCGACGGCGTGGTGAAAAAGGCCGCCCTTGCACAGCGAATAGCCATTACCGGAAGCATCGAAAAATTCATTAACTGCGGCCGATATGATCATTTTGACAAAAAGGTTCTCCCCGAGAAAAACGAGCGCGTGGTCCAGTGATTCGATCCTGTTTTTCTTGGCAAACATCGCCGAGTTGCAGAGTTGAAGGGTTCGCGCGCTGAGGACCTGGTCTTTTTTTATCTCCTCGGCAATCGGTTTGATGTCGTCGGCGCCCGCATCGATCATATGAAGGATTTTCAGGGCCACCTGCGGTATCGGCTTGATCTTCTCCGTGGCCTGTTGGATTTCCGCCGGATTGGGCAAGCGGCCGGATTCCCTGGTGACGCTCTTTTCCTGTCCCAATGGCTCGATGCGAAAGGACCAGCTCTCCGCGTCGAGGCGCAGACAACAGGTAAAAAACCCGCCGGTTTCCGAGCGTACGATCGGAATGCCTTCAGCGGACAGAATCGACTCGACCAGCTCGGCTGTGCGGCCGCCGATATTGAGGTCAAGATCGGCGGCGCTCAGGGGACCGACAAGCGCGCCGCCGGCAATGACAGCCGTCAGTTGATCCCGGACGGCGCCGGCTTCGTAGAGCGCCGTGAGAAAGAAAGGCATACCGGTGGTGGCGTAGCGGGTGTCGGTCTGTTCCATGCCGCCACCCACCGGCTCGGGCAGCAGCAGGTGAATCATTCCACCGATGCCGCTTTTGGCATCGAACAAGGCGACGCCCACGCAGGTCCCGAGAAACGCCTGCAGCAAAATCGGCTCAGAGGGCCCCAGCCAATAACCGCCGGAAGGTATCGTTTGTTTTGGCATTGCGAAACTCATGCGAATTCAGGCCTGATAAGTGGTGGGCGTGTATCTTACACGACGACTAAAATGCTATTTTATACCATTCAAAAGTACTTTAAATCAATAGATTTCTTACTCTTAAGGTGTTGACTCCCAAAAGGGCTTTATGTGGACGTTGTTTTCGTCTATTGTATCGCCTGCGCCGGGATGCCGATGTCGGAGGCGGAAAAGACGGCCCTGTTTTTTTACGGTTAAAAGGTCCTTCGATTGGCGCCAATATTTTAAAGATTGATCCCAAGAGACAAGGAGGGAGTGATGGAGAGCCGAATTATCCTTCCGCTGGATCACGTTCAGTGGGACCAGGCCCGAGACATCATGCGCCGAACCGAAGGCCTCGTGTGGGGCTACAAAATACGCCGCAGTGTGCTCGACCGCGGCCTGACGGTTATAACCGACATCAAGCGTCACGGACGGGTCATGCTCGACTTCAAACTCTACGACATTCCCAGCGCCATGACGGAATCGTTGATGCTTCACTTGACGGCCGGTGCCGATATCACGACGGTTCACTGCACTTCCGGCTACAACCCGGTCGCCTACGGGCTGAAAAAGGATCACATCGCCGGCGTCACCATCCTGACATCGATGGGCCGGGAGGATTTCAGACGGTACTATCGGGGTGAGAGCCCGCAGCGGATGGTGGCGCAGATGGCAGCCGAGGCCGTGTCGCGATATGCCTATCTCGTCTGTTCGGCGGCGGACCTGGAATCGATCCAAACCCTCGACATCAAAAAGATCTGCCCCGGGATCCGACCGAGCTGGTATCGGAGGGATGACGATCAGCAACGGACGGCCACACCGGCGGCCGCTATCAGACAGGGCGCGGACCTTCTGGTCATCGGCCGCCCCCTGCTTGGCGCCGACGACATCGCCGGTGCGGTCGAGAGGACGAACGCAGAAATTGCGCAAGCCTTGTCAACCGGTTAAGGGTCTCGGCGAGAAATAATGACACAAGGTTGCGCAGGATTTTGGTTTGTCTACAAGGCACATCCGCCGGCGCATATCGGGATATGTGTTGGTGGATGTAACGAGGTAGACGGGCCAAAAAAACAAGCAAGGTGTGTCATTATTTTTTGCCGCGGCCCTATCGCTTTCGACAGCCGTCGAAAACAGATCCCCGGGGCTTCTCCGGCCAGTCGAGCCGTTTATCGCGGACCGCACCGGCCAGTTTGAACCCCAGCAGTTTATAAATCAGTTTTGCAACCGCGAAGGGTGAATTCAGATCATGGGGGGCGGTTGAGAGTTCCACGACGTCGAATGCGATCACATTCTTGCGGTCGAATATCTTTTTCAGCAGATGCAGGGCCTCGTCCCAGGTAAAGCCGCCCGGTTCGGGCGTACCGGTGCTGCGGATAACGCTCCAGTCGAATGCATCCACATCGATGGTTAAAAAAACCGGCTCCGGCAGTCCGGCGAGGGCCGCATCAATGTCGAAAGCCCCGTTGCGGTAGGACGACATCGGGCACAGCGCTATATTTTCCCGTTCGACGCGTTGCGCTTCTTCCAGGGACATACTCCGGATACCAAACTGCAGGGTGTCCGTGGTTATTTCCCGGATGCGCGCCATCACGCAGGCATGGCTGAAGCGGCTGTTGTCGTAGCTATCCCTGAGATCGGCGTGGGCATCGAGCTGGATCACGGAAAGAGAGCCGTGCACTGTTTTCAGGGCCCGGGCAAACGGACCGCTGACCGAGTGGTCGCCACCGATCAACACCACGAACTTCCTCTGGTCGAGCAGTTCCTTG
>JAQAZR010000163.1:0-7789 GCA_032127235.1 Deltaproteobacteria bacterium | reverse complement strand
ACGAAGAGCCACATGTTCTCGGCCATCCAGCGCAGGTACATCTCCGACTCGTGCCAGGCTCTCTCGAATGGGTCGGCCCTCAAGTTGATGACCTTCGGCCACGCCGTCTGGACGCGAACGGCGGAGGCAATGTTCCCTTCGAGTATGGCGAAGTGGAGTTTCCAGTTGTTGTAGCGGATGGCGTTTAGGTTCCCCACTTGATCGAAGTACATGATCTCCTTGCGGGGTGAATCCTTTACCTCGCCTTTGAACCAGGGGAGGAGATTGTAGCCGTCGAGATGGACCTTGTACGTCTTGCTGTCTATGGTGAGACCTTTCTTGAGCTTTTTCTTGATATCCGGTTCCCCGACGGCCGCCAGCAGGGTGGGGATCATGTCCTCGTGGGAGGCGATGCCGTTGAGCTTCGTCCCCGGTTTAATGACACCGGGCCACTTGATGAAAGCGGGCACGCGAAAGCCGCCCTCCCAGGTCGTCCCCTTCTCGCCGTGAAAGGGGATGGTGCCGCCGTCGGGCCAGGTGAAGGTTTCGGCGCCGTTGTCGGTAGAGTAGAAGACGATGGTGTTGTCATCGATGCCGAGCTCCTTGATCCTGGCGAGGATACGGCCGACGTCATGATCGTGCTCGAGCATGCCGTCTGGATAGAGACCGATGCCGCTCTTGCCTTCCCATTCCTTGGTGAGGTGGGTCCAGACGTGCATGCGCGTCGTGGTCACCCAAGTGAAAAAGGGCTTGTTGGCCTTGTGGGCCCGCTCGATGAAGTCGATTGCTGCGTTAGTGAACTCGGTGTCGGCTGTCTCCATGCGCTTGCGCGTCATGGGCCCGGTGTCCTCGATCTTTTGACCGCCCTTTCCGTCAGCCCAGCTGTGGATCACCCCGCGGGGGCCGAACTGCTTACGGAACTCGGGATCCTTCGGGTAGTAGTAGCCCTCCGGCTCCTCCTCGGCATTGAGGTGATAGAGGTTGCCGAAGAATTCGTCAAAGCCGTGGACCGTCGGCAGGTGCTTGTCCTGGTCACCAAGGTGGTTTTTGCCGAACTGCCCGCTCGTGTAGCCGTGGGGCTGTAAGAGCGTGGCGAGTGTCACCATGTCGTCGCCGATCCCCTGGTCCGATCCGGGCATCCCGATGGTGAGCAGACCGGTACGGAAGGGGTGCTGCCCAAGAATGAAGGCCGCCCGCCCGGCGGTACAGCTCTGCTGGGCATACCAGTCGGTAAAGAGTGCCCCTTCTTTTGCCACAGAATCGATGTTGGGCGTCTCGTAGCCCATCATCCCCTGGTTGTAAGCACTGATGTTCCAGTAGCCGACGTCGTCTCCCCAGATGACGAGAATGTTGGGCTTGTCCGCTGCTTGAGCGTTCGGAGCTGCCAAGCCCAGGGCCAGTAGCAGGGTTACGAGACAAGTAAAAGCTTTCGATTTCATTTTTCGATCCTTTCTATTTTAAAGTGACTAAAGGCGGCATTTCCTACGGCATGCCGCAAGTATTGGAAGCAGCGGATGTCTCAGCCCGATACCCCGGTTCCTCTCATGCCGCTGCCCGACTTTTTCATCGGTGCGCATGCCAAAATCATGGGGTAGGAACTCGCTACTGCAAATCGAGGCCGTTTCCGAACTTACTTCCCTTCGGTTAGTCTCAAAATGCCGCCGTGATGAACTATCTTTCTGCTCCCCCCAGCGACGCAGTCGCGTTTCATAAATTCGCTGCGCGAATTTATTTGGGGAACAGAAACTGAAACGTAAACACCACCTGCCAATCCGGCCCGGCATCCGGCGTGACGACGTTGTAATATGCCTCCAACCTTGAGTTGATCGGCTGGTTGCCGATCTTGAACAGCTTTCCGACCCCGCCACCCAAGGGAACGGTCCAACGCTGACTGGAAGACGCATTCCAATTGGCCGTGAGAATCATATCTGAGATCAGGTACCAGCCGCCGTCCAGGTTGTAGTTGATGAACGGTTCGACGAGCATCTGGTTGACGCTGGGCCGGTCATCGTCGCCGGCAAAGGACCACAATTGACGAACCAGACCGCCGTAGGTCCCCCACTTGGGTTGGATCAGGAGGACGCCGGTGGGACCGGTGCTCCATTTGCCGGATCCGAGTTGATCCTTGGAGGCCGTGGGCAGGTTGATGGACGGTCCCAAACCCCAGATAGACTTGGAGGCCTTGGCGGGGGAAAAGAACAACGAATAATTGATGTCCCCCAAACCGGTTTTGCGATCCTTGGAAGGGACTCCCTCAGGGATGCCGGGCGTTCCCTGGATGAATCCATCCACACTGACGACGGCCGGAATGAGGGCCCGGTTGATCAGGTTCCAGTCTCCCACCGTCACCGGAATCACCGGGTTGATATTGAAGAAATAGGCGCTGCCGTCGGGTGCTCCGAAATCCATCGTCAACTTGAGGGGCAAGCTGTACATGGCGCCGACTGGATTTTGGACAGCTGCTCGGAGGTCCTCACCGCCCGGGGCTTTGTTTTCCGGAGACTGGTTGCCCGTCTGGTCTGAGGCAATTGCGGTGGTCCAGAAGAATAATGCAGAAACCGCAAGCGCTATCAATCGGACATTAAACGTTTTCATCCACACACCTCCTCATATCTCTGTGTCGTGTCGCTTCAAGCCTTCTCTGATAGGGACTTTTCCGGTATAACGGCGATGGCATCATGAACGAACAGCGAGCGGACCTTGTCCCAGAAATCCTCTCCGAGAACGAAAAGGCTGCCGATAAGCAGAAGATCGCCGATTACGGACAGTAAGATCCGATTTTCCTCGTATTGCGGAATCAGATTCTGCAGATAGGGCGACAACCAGCCGATAAGCAGAGGTATTCCAAACATAACCAACCCGATCCGGTAACGCGCCAGGCTCACCCGATCAGGTGGGCCATGTTTTTTCAGGAAACCGAAGATACGGTGTTTCATGGTTTCAAAGCCCGACTTGCCCATGATGGCGACCGCCAGGATGGTACCGATTTCTGGAATCCCGACAGCCAGCGCTCCCGAAATAATTGTTTTCCAATGCGTGGAAAGTTCGGAAGCCGTCACCAGGGGTATGAGAAAGGGGCTGCACCAGCTGGCGACGATTACAATCACGCCGGTACGAAAACGAAAACTGGACTGCTCGAAATCCTCCGCCATTAAATCGTCCTTCTGTCTGTTTTCTGAGTCTTATAGCGAATGATAGAATTTTTTTCCGATTGGCTTTTTTAAAAATCCCCCTGTCCCCCTTTGTCAAAGGGGGGACGGGTAAAGGCTTGGAGTGATTTCAATACAGTTCTTGCGACAAGAAGGGATGCCGGTGTGTAAGCGTTCCCCCCTTTTTATAAGGGGGCAGAAGGGATTTTCTACTGTTGCACCCACACTCCAATCGGAACATATTTATGATAACAGCTACAAGTGTGGTGCTGGGCGTTACATCGCCGAGGAACATACCTCGGTTTGAGCCGATTACCCACTTGGACAAACGCTCGACCATTTGCTTACTCGGATGCATCCCTTGCGGCGTTCATCCTGCCGACGGCGTTCCTTCCCTTTTCGTCTTTCCGATCCCCCGTTTTCGAAATAGTCCGCATCGTACACTTGACGACGGTCTTCCCCCTTGCGTCGATCCACCAGGGCATCGGTCTTTCTTTGATCTATTGTGTCTCTACGTTTCGGTGAATCCATTGTTATTGTTATCATGCAGTTACCCGCTATCTTGTTAATTTCTGGTTTAAGACTTAGACACTTTTTGTGTTGAGTTCCGAAAGCTCGCCTTTATGAATGGTGTCCAGTTTTCCCAGGACCTGAATGGCACCCAATAGGGCTTTAAAGCGATCGGTTTTCATATAATCCTCGAGTGATTCCAAATCGGTCCATTTTTCCACCCAGAGAAAACGGTTGGGTGTGGCCATGCATTCAAATATGCTGCGGTCGATACACCCGCCGGTACATTCATGGTCGTTTTCCTGCTTATAGGAAAATATTTCAAATGCTTGCAAAAGTTCGTGCCGATGCTTGGATGGGATAGACATGAAAATTTCGAGACCGATCATCCGTTGCCTGCCGTTCATTTTGGGGTTGTTTAAATTGAAACGTGGAGCAAGTTCGATGCCGGAATAGGGACGGGGGTGTTTTAGAACTTTTATACTTCTGTAATAATTATAAAAATTAGAAACAGGCGAGCCGGGCCAGTGATTTTTATTAGGATTTGGTAAGGATTTTTTCGCGGTATCTTACGAATTCGCAACATATTGCGAATCAAATCTTGATAGTGGAGCGATTAGATTGCAATTCGTGAGGGAGGCTGTCTGCCTCGAAAAATATCCGAAAAGGCTTGGATCCGGGCTGGAGGTGTTGCCCTGCAAGATTTTTTGGAAAAATTATGGTCCGCTGGAATCGGCGTTTGAAAATTTACTAAAATACAGATTGTTAAACGTCATAATTGAACTTGACAGCTTTATATACAGAATATTATGCATTTATGTATGAAAACGACCGTAGATATATCTGACAGCCTCTATGAAGAAGCCCGCATAATAGCGGCCGGTGAGAAATCCTCTATCAAGGCATTGATCGAGGAAGGGTTGCGAAAGGTCATCGAAGAGCGCAAACACCGGCAACATTTCAAGTTGCGAAAGACGACGTTCAAATGAAACGGGCTTCAGGCAGAACTGGCGGATGCTTCATGGGACAAGATTCGTGAAAAGGTCTACGAAGGGCGAGGCGGATGATTGCCGTTGATACCAATGTTCTCGTTATTGAACGAGCTTGTCGGCGAGCACAACTTTCGCATCAGCACCCGCGTATATGCAGCTGCACGCTTGGCACTCCAGCGCGAAGATAATTTTACATAAGAAAACCGTATTGTCTAGCACCGTGAATGATTCGTCTAATTTGAATTGTTTCGAATTTGATTACATAAAAGACAAGATAGTTCTCGATGATCAGCATCCTGTAACCCAGTCTTTTCAGACGGTCGTCTTTGGGAACCACTCCCATTTCCGGAAAATTGGCCAGTTGTGAAATGGTATGGTCAAGTTTATCGAGCAGTGAAACCGCTGCAGCCGGTCGGTCTTTTGCGATGTAGTCGAAAATATCTTCCAAATCCCTGACCGCTGTTGCCAAATACCGAATCACAAACGACCTGCTCATTTTATTTTTTCTTTGAGCCTCTCGAACAGCTCATCATGGGAGATTCCTCTTTCGCCGGATGCGTCCAACGCCTCAGCTTCTCCGAGTTTTCTATACAGTTCAAGCATGCTCTGCATCCGTTCGTAGTGTGCGAGGCTCATCACGACCAAATCGCCTTTCCCGTTGCGTGTGATGAACACAGGTTGATCCTCACGGTGACAGATTTCAGAGATTTCAATGGCTCGATTTCGCAAGTCGGATATGGGTCGAATCAGTGGCATATAACCTCCTTATCAAAATTTTGATAAAGTTTTATCATAATAACGCTAAATTTTACACCCAAATTTTGCGTCAAGAATTTTTCCTGATACCGAGCTTTTGCATGCGGAAGCGTAGGGTCGAGGGATTCAGTCCCAGGATTTTGGCAGCACCCTTGGGACCGCTTATGCGCCAGTTGACGGAGTTTAACACCGAAATGATGTGCTGCCGTTCAATGGTCTTCAGGTCCATCGGTTGGACCTGAGTATCCCTGGTATTGACGAATGGTTTTACAGGTTCGGCCATTTCCTCGGGCAGGCGGATCACACCATCGTGGGACGTGATGACTGCCCGTTCGAGGATGTTAACCAGCTCGCGCACATTGCCCGGCCAGTCATAGTTGGTGAGTTTTTCAAGTACGTGTGGAGGGATCTGGTCGACGGTCTTGCCGATGTGGGCGGCGATTTGCGGCACGAAATGGTTCACCAGTAAAGGGATGTCCTCTCGGCGGGTGCGTAAGGGTGGGACGGTGATCGGGTAGACATTCAGACGATAAAAAAGGTCGGGGCGGAAGCGACCTTCGGCGACCTCTTCGGACAGGATGAGATTGGTGGCGGCGATTACCCGCACATCCACTTTAAAGGGATTGGAGCCGCCGACGCGCTCAAACTGACCTTCCTGAAGCACACGCAGCAACTTGGACTGCAGATCCAGCGGCAACTCGCTGATTTCGTCCAGGAAAATCGTCCCGGCGTCGGCCAGTTCGAAACGACCTTTGCGCAGGCGGTCGGCACCGGTGAACGCACCGGCTTCGTGGCCGAAAAGTTCGGACTCAACCAGGTTGGCCGGCAAGGTCGCACAGTTGACGTTGATAAAGGGTTTTTGCGATCGCCGGCTGGTGTTGTGAATCGCCCGTGAGACGAGTTCCTTGCCTACGCCGGTCTCCCCTTGGATCAGAACGGTGGCGTCGGTTTCGGCCACCTGCCGGATTTTTTCGAGCACGTACAGGATGGCGTTGCTGCGGCCGATGATTTCCTTGAACCCGTGACGGCTCTCGATTTCCTCTTTCAAGTAGATGTTTTCATCTTCAAGCCGCGCCTTGAGCGCCTCGAGCTCTTCCAGATATCGGTCCCGGGTCTCTTCGGTTTTTTTGCGTTCGGTGATGTCCGTGGTGGCTTCAAGGACCTGGACACTTCTTCCATTTTCGTCTCGGATCGGAAGAGAAACGATTTGCACCCATTTGCCGATTTTTTTATTGTAGCGTTCCGCTACGTGCACGCTTCCGTCTGCGAAAGCTTTCAAGGCGCCGCAATCTTCGCAGGGCAAGGTGCGGTTCTCAGCGATCGTATAACATTTTTCCCCAATCGGAATGCCCTCCGGAAACAATTTCCTAAGGGTTTCGTTGATCCAGACGACGTTCAACTCGGAATCGAGCAGCACCAGCCCGGTATCCAGCGTGCTCAGGATGATGTCCATCCGCTCTTTTTCATCCACCAGGGCTTTTTGCGCTTCCTGCAGATCGGTGACATCTTCGCCGATACTCAATGTACCCGTTATCCGATCTTCGGAGTCCCTCAGCAGCACGTGAAACCAATTCACCTGCCGCAGGCGACCGTCCTTGGTGAGCATTGCACGGCGTGCTCGTGTTCGGACTTGTCCTTTCCAAGCTTCTTCCAACCGCTGTTTCAGCTCGCTGCGCTCGTCTTCCGGAACCAGATCGGTGGTCGGTTTTTCCAGCAGCTCCTCGGGTGAATATCCGAGAACCTGGCAACAGTGTGGATTGACGTAGTTGATGTTTCCTTCCAGATCGCTGCCGGCCACCAACAGATTGACATTCTGCATAAAGGAAAGCCAGCGTCGTTCTCCGGCGGCAACCTCACCGCTGAGAACCGAGGCCGACACGACCTCGTCGACCAGCGCGGCATTCATGACCAGGATCAGCGCCAGGAAGGTCAAATTGGTGATATAAGGCGGTCCCAGGACACCCAGATCCATCAGGCTGCCGTGCAGGTAGCCGACACCCAAAAATATGAACAGGCCGGTCCCAAAAAGAACGGCGCGACGGTTAAGTCCGCGTTTTGCCGTACGCACGATGCTTTCGGCTGCCATAAAAATGAGGAGGATCCAGGCGATATCCGCGATGAAACGCCATGGGTTGGGGGAGCCGGAAACGTATGAAATCTTCTCATTCCACGGCAGATAATGCGTTTGGAGGGTATCTATTGCAGCATAGATGATGGTGTTGGGCGATAAGATATTGACGGACACTGCCAGTGCATAAGCCCCGGTCACGACGAAAGCCAGGCGGCGCCGGGTGGCACCGGTCAGCAGCACGATGAACCAAGCGAAAGCCATCCAGGTGATGCCCTGGAAAGTGAGCATCGATTTGAATGCCGAAACGGCTTGGCTTAGATCAACTGCAGCAT
>JAQAZR010000162.1:0-7849 GCA_032127235.1 Deltaproteobacteria bacterium | reverse complement strand
GCCGAAAAACGCTCTGGTCGGTTTTCGACATTGTCGCCGAAGTACCGGCGACCTATCACCTGAAGCGGTTTCGATTCGAAGCCGGAGCCTACGAACTGTCTTTCGCAAACCGGCAGTCGCAGCTCACCCTGCAGCGCTGGGGTCCGGCGGCCGTGCTCCTCAAGGACGGCGGCTTGGAGGGTTTCGAGCAGAGATGCCTCGGGCTGTCCGCAAACCGATCCGTGACGTTTAAAAAGCGATCACCGCTGACCGTTGAACTGGAGGACGGGCCCCCGAGCGGTTTATTTCCGCGCTTGTACCGGCGACTTCAGCGGCACCCCCTTTATCGCTGCCTGCGGTTGTGGCACGAAGTGGATACAAACCGCATTCTCGGCGTGCGGTTGGAAGGCCGGCAGCCGATTGAAGCGGGGGTTCTGGATGGGATCTGCAAAACGTATGCGACGGTTTAGCACGAAAATAGAAAATTGAAACTGGAAACTCGAAACTCAGGGTAACCTGACAACACAGAACCCGTAACCCGTGGTGGCCTTAACGAAAAGTCGATGAAATCCTTTAACTGACACAACTGACCTAACTGACAAAACCGCTTTAACTTCCACCAGAATTTTCATGCATCGTAGTGGCCCGCAGGGTTCTAAATGCTTAGCAGAAAAAAAAAGAGCGGACTGCCCAGCCGTGAAGAAGCCCTCGAGTGTACTCCGGTCAAGAACGATCGGGTCGAGGAGTCCCGCTCGGAAAACGGCGAGTTGCAATTGTCCTATCCGGTGACCACCCGTCCCTGGCTGGCCGGATTTTTCAGGCGGATGGGACGAAAATCCGAAGGGACATACCTTAAAAAACTGCAACTGGATGCCTTGGGGACCGAGGTTTGGGAGCTTTTGGACGGTGGTACCCGAGTTCGCGATGTGATCCGTCAATTCGCTTCAAGGCACCACCTGCAGCAACGGGAAGCGCAACTGTCCGTTACCCGGTTTCTGCGCGAGTTGGGCAAACGGGGTTTGATCGGATTGCGTTGATTTTCACCTTCGCGCTGTAGTGCCCGGCCGCCACAGCGCGAATGATTTTTTTATGAATCCAGAGGGCCCCGATCTTAAACCTTGGTCAGTGCTTCGTCGACAGTCGAAAAAATCGGTAAAAATGTATCGAAGCCCGCGATTTCAAACACTTCTCTGACGTAATCCTGCATCGCACACAATACGATATTCCCCTCCGTGCGTTTCAAATCCTTGGTAGTTTTCAGAATGATGCGCAATCCGGCGCTGGAAATATAGTCGAGGTTTTCAAAATCGATGACCATGTTCCTGGTACCGTTTTCAATGGCCGAAACCAGCTTTTTTTCCAGGGCCGGGGAAGTGTTCGAATCGAGACGACCGTTCAGTTTAAAAATGCTGATGCCTTCTTTTTGGTTTTCGATGATTTCCATCTCATATCCTTTTGCATCTCATGTGTCGGCACACTTTTATGACCGGCACGGGTTTGTTTCCGCTGCTTAAAAAAAGGCTGGCTTCAGGTGTGTGGAATGTTTTTGATCAAGGTGATGACGTTCTTTCCCCCGCGCCGTTCGTATACGATGTCATCCATTATCTTTTTCACCAGATGCAGCCCGAGCCCGCCGATCTTACAGTGTTCGAGTGGATCTTTCAGCTCCGATGTCTGTTTCGCCGCCGGATCAAAGGGGATGCCGTTGTCTTCGACCCGAATGCGGATCTTGCCGTCTCTATGGGAAAGCGTGACGGCGATATAGTGAAGGCTGTTGTCTGCGAATCCGTACTTGACGATATTGGTAAACAGTTCATCCACGGCCAGATTAATTTGAAAGACACATTTTTTAGACAGTCCGATACTCGCTCCGAACGCCTGAAGTTTTTGGTCCAGTCTTTCGAGTTCGGAGATCCGGTTTTTGAGTTTGATCGATACGTTTTTACTTGGCATCGGATTTGTCGCTCAGGCCCGTGACCTCACATCAGCCGATCCGGGTCGGTTAGGGTTCACGAAAAACTAAGTTCGCAATTTTGGGAGTTGAGGCGCCCGGCCGGCAAGGCGCGAAAATGCAGGAATATCTGGATATTCCGAGTTTTCGCAACGCGGTCGGACGGGATGCATCGGCGTCCAAAATGTGACGTTATTTTTGAGTGAGCCCTAAGCACAGCATGCCGGACAGTTATGTCACACTATTTCTATCATGTTCGCGACCATCACACAAGACTGACACCCATCTCCTTGAAACAATCGCTGCAATCCACTGTGCGATGGGCGACAAACCGCTTTTCCCAACTGTATATATTCTCAACAATAACCCTGATCAGTTTCGGCATCAAGTCTGGAAACTGCTCCAATGCCTTGGTGAATTTCTCGCGGGTAATGGTCAGGCAGATCATATCGGTCCGGGCCCTGAGAGAAAACAGTCGGCGCATGGCACTCATGAGGGCCAGACGTCCGATAAATTCACCTTCTTCACAGTCCCGGATAACGAGTTCCTGACCATCGTCTTTATGGAGGAGGTGTGCACTGCCCGAAATGATGTAGTACGCCTGCTCATCCTCCTCGTCCTGTTGAAACAAGAAATCACCGCTCTTGAATTTTTCCCGGATGCAAAGGTAGGCAAATACCTTCATTGCCTCCAGCGGCAGTCCTGAAAAAAAGTCGATCTGCCTGAGAATGTTCAAATTTTCCTGGTACTCGCTGGTGGCTCCGTCTTCATTTTTTTCCGTATTCGAGTTCATACAAGAGACCTTTCTTGGCAATGAGTTCGGCATAGGTCCCGGTTTCACAGATTTTACCGGCCTTCATCACTGCCACTTTATCGAAGTTCTTAATGATGTCGAGTCGGTGAACCACCGAAATCAACGTGCTTTTGCCCTTCCAGCGGTTTTCCAGCAAATTCTGGATACGCGCCTGTGACTTGTTGTCCAGTGCCGAGGTGGCTTCATCCAGAATCAATACCGGCGGCTTCTTCAGCAGGGCCCGGGCAATAGAGAGCTTCTGTCGCTGACCACCCGAGAGCCGGTCCCCCTTGCTGCCGACCTCGAACTGCATACCGATTTCGATAATGGTTTCGAGAAAATCTTCTTCGATCAGCAGGTGGACGATGCTTTGGTTGATTTTTTCCTGTGCGAACGGGTTGAAAATATTGATCTTCCCGAAGAAGATGTTGTTCAGAATCGTTTGTGAGTAGATGTATTGTGACATCTGAAAAAAAGTGAAGGCATCCGGGTCATCCGCGCTGATTTTTTCTCTGAAAAGATGCCGCCCCTCGAGGATCAGGGCTTCCAGAACCTCCGGAAGTGCCACCGTTTTGTGAATTCCGGGTGTGAAGCGCAGGGCCAGCTCGAGGAGCTTGGTGCGGTCCGCATCCTCGAGTTGACGGAGTTTGGCTTTTTTGGAGCGTTCGACGATTTTTCGGAAGTCGCCCAACTCCTCCGGAGCGATCGGACTCTGTTCGAAGAATAACTTGTCCGGCGGCATGTTGACCAGGATGTCGACCATCTGCTCGGCCAGTCGAGTGGCGAGGTGCAGCAGTGGCTGCGTGAGTTGGGCTTCATCCAGGAAGCGGAGGAAGTAAGTGTTTTGCGGCAAATTGATGGGGGTGAACTCATCGCGGTTGGCCGCACCGAACGTCAGGTTCTCAGCGACGCTGGAAAAATAAAGATACCGGTTCTCGTCGAAGAATTCGACATATTCCGCCAGCTTTTTACCGAAACTGAGCTGGAAGCTTTCCCTGGTGCGCAACACTCTGGCCGCCAGTTCCTGATCCTGGTCGATTTTAAGGACGGTATTGAGGCCGAAGCGCAGGACATCGACGAAAATTCCGGTTTGCTGCAAAACCGCGATGATGTCGTCGAGGGTCGGCATCCGGTCGCTGCCGTCGCTTTGGCCGCCATCGGTATTGGCCAGGCAGCCGTATAGCAGATTTTCATGGATGGTGCCGGAAAATATAAACGGGTTCTGGGAAACAAAACCGACATTCCGGGTCATGTCCTTTTTCGACAACTCCTCCACTTCTTTGCCGTCCAGCAGAACATGACCGCCGGTATAGCGGTAGAGCTGGCCGATGCACTGGGCCAGCGTACTCTTGCCGCTGCCCGAAAATCCGACCAAAGCCAGGTTTTGGCCCTGCCCGAGAGAAAATGAAATGTCGTCGAGCAGGTGAATGCCGCTTTCGGTCAAAAACGAGAGGTTCTGTACCTCGAGGTCGCCCCGAAAGATATACGGTTCGCGGTCGGTCGGCTCGATGAGGTGGTCCGGTTCGCGATCGAAATACTCCATGGTGCGCTTGTACTGGACACTGGCGTCCTGTTGTACCTGGTACATCTCGACCAAATCTTTCCAGGGCGTGTAGAGCTTCTCCTGAGCCGAAAGAAATGCGACCAGGGCCCCCAGCTCCAGCTGCCCTTTCATCGCCAGGTAGCCGCCGAGCAGAAATATGAGAAAAGGGCTCAGATTCGTGAAGAAATTGTTCAGGACCTTTATGGTTTGGGAATAGAGGGTCCAGAGAATCCGGATCCGCATCAGCTTGTCGACCAAAAAATCGAATTTGTTGTTTTCAATCCAGTAGGCGCCGTTACCGTGAATCTCGTGTATCCCGGAGACGGTCTCACCGATTTTACCCGCCATCAGGCGGGATGTGTCCACACGCCGTTTGTTCTGCCGGTTGGCGCGCTTTTGCAAAATGGGCAAGATAACGACGACCACGGGGTAGATGCTGAGAGACACGACCGCCAGTAGAGGGTTGAGCCATAAAAGGTACACGGCAAAAGCCAGCAGCGTGAGGATGTTGGTTACTGGCACGGAAATGGCCATCCCGACGAAATTGCCGGCAAGAGGCAGCTCTGTCGTCAGGGCTGAAACCACTAGACCGGGTTGCGTTTTGCGAAAGAAGCTGAGCGGCAGTGTCAGGATGTGGCGATAGAGGTCCTTGCGCATTTCGGCCAGGGCCCGCTGGGCAATCAAGGTCTGAATGTAGTTGATTAGGAATTTCAAAGCTCCCTGAGCGATCACGGCTATCAGATAGACGCCACAGTAAATCAATAATAGATCGATCTTTCTCAGATAGATCGCTTCATTAACAATTCGTTTCTGCATTTCAAGAGGGACGACACGAGTGAAGACGGTGATCAAAATGATGAAAATAAGCAGAAGCTGTAACTTTGGATTTGTGGTTAAGATCCAGGACCAGAGGGTCCTCTTGACCACTGGAGGTTGCTCGGTTTTCATGGGTAACAATCCCGCTTTATGTCAGATGAATCGGTTTTTAATGACGCTTGACTTTTGGCAGAGAAATTAAGGAGAAGCCGATTGTCGTTTCGGAACAGGTTTTGCCATAACGTCCCGCTGGAAGGCAGCACCCGCGATCATTGTTTCCCTGACCTGTTTTCGGACTTATGATCTCAACAGATGAAGAAGGGAGATTTTCAGCCTGCGTCAGGCGGTCCGAGAGTTGAACTGAGCACCTAATAACTAGCCAGTTTAATCATTATACAGGTCGAATCAAATTGACAAGTCAAAATCGGTTGTGTAGCCACTGTTTAAACAAACTGCCCGAGGTCACCGAATACCGAGAAAAGCGGTTTCAACTCTGGGCATAACGACATCTGGAAACGTTTTTTAAGAATTGAGTGGTAAAGGATTGCCGCTGGGCATTTTCCGAGAGACGGAATTTGAAATTCGGCAGCAAGATCTTCGCCCCGGTCAAATCGTCATCTTCACCACCGACGGCATCCGTGAAACCTTTGACCAGAAAGGTCGGATGTTTGGTGACAGCCGGCTCAAGGCATTGATTCATGAGCATGCGCGCCAGTCGGCGCAGGCAATCGCCAAGGCGGTCATCGATGCGGCCATCGCCTTTCGCCGGCCGTTGAAACAGGAAGATGATATCACCTTGGTAGTGATCAAGGTCAAAGAGCGCTCGGGCGAACAGATCGACGCCACAGTAAATCGACAATAGATAGTGTTCGTGTTTCAAGGCTTTGACAAAGTTAAATCAGGGAGGTAGTTTCAATGCAATGAGTGAAACAACCGTATCACAATCTCTCGCCCCGACCGACAGCATGCCGCCCGAGAATGTTCAAATCCAAACGGTCACGGGATGCAACGGCGGATGTATTTTTTGTCCGAATGGAAAAACGCGGCGCGCGATACCCTTTGGACGCCGCATGGATGAAAAACTTTTCCGTTCCGTGGTGGATCAATGCCTCGAGCTCGGCGTTCGTCGTTATACCCTTTACTTGATGAACGAGCCCCTGCTGGACCGTCATCTTCCCGAGCGGGTGGCTTATATCAGTGCCCGCATCAAAAAACCCCAGTACACCAAGATTACCACGCACGGCGGGCTGCTCTCAGGGGACATGGCGCGACGGCTGCTCGACGCGGGGCTCGACAAGTTGAAAATATCGGTTCAGAGCATCGATCCCGAAACTTACCGGCACATCATGAATCTTCCCCTGGAAAGAACGCTCAAGAACATAGACAGGTTCTTGGACCTCAAAGAGAAGGGGGGCTACAGGAGGCCGCGCCTTGAAATCGTCACGGTCGATTCCATCCAAACCCATGCTGAGCTTCCCGAGATGCGTCGATATTGGCAAAGGCGCAACATCAAACTGCACATCGAACCGGTGGAAAACAGGATCGACCACACGGAGATTCGTGAGTCAGCGGTCGGTGCCGGCAGGCTTGTGCCCTTTTCCTGGTGCCGGCGGCTGATGGAGCAAATCTTTGTTCTTTATGATGGGCGAATGATTCTATGCTGCTCGGACTGGGAACAGCAAAGCTTTATGGGGGATCTGACGCGGGAATGTATTGCCGATATATGGCAGGGCGCCCGTTATGCGGAATATCGCCGCCGGTTTGCCGCCGGAAATATCGCGGGAATGATCTGTTCCGGTTGTCGCAAGCAGGCGCCAATCAAGTATTCGGAATAAGTAAACCGGCCGTTGCGTGATGGTCAAAGCAGCTTCGCAACCACAAGGGTGACGTCGTCTTCCTGCGCCGCCGAACCTCTGAAGTTTTCCAGTTCCTTTAAGATAACCGTTTGAATCGAAGCGGCGGTTTCCATGTGATGCCGACGGACGATTTCATGCAACCGCTCCCGGCCGAACATCCGATTTTCTTTGTTTCGGGTTTCATGGACGCCGTCAGTAGCGATGACAACGACGCTTCCAGGGGCCCATTGATGGCGGCTGTAAGCCTGAAAGCGGTAATCGCCGTCGGCACCCAGCACGATTCCTACGCCGGAAAGCTGCTGAAATTCGTTCGGTCCCGGTTCATAGAGCAGCGCCGGCTCATGTCCAGCCCTTACCCAACGAAGCGATTTTTGCTGCGGATCGATTTCCAGCAGGAACAGGGACACAAATCGACCCGTCTGCAAACCATCCCGAACGAGATGACGGTTGATATCGTCGATCAGGGCTGCAAGACCATCGACATTTTGGGTACCGTAAAGCAAAAAAGCCCTGGCGGTTGTCATGTGGAGTGCGGCACCGACGCCGTGGTCGGAGGCGTCGGCCACGACGATGCCCAAACGACCGTCCGGAAGGCTGAGATAGTCATAATAGTCTCCGCCGGTTTCATCGCAGTAAATGCTGATGCCGGAGATGTCCAGGCCGGGAATTTTGGGCGCGTGGGCCGGCAGGAGGTTACGCTGGACCTCTTCGGCCAATTTAAGAGACGATATCAACTGGATGCGGTGCCGCAGACCATGGATCATGGAATTCGTACGGCTGGCGATCAGTCCGAATTCGTCGTTTGAGGCAACCGGAACCAGACGCGAAAGATCACCGCGACTCACCTTTTCGAGAATGCTGGTTTCATTTTCAAAAAGGAGTTTCAGGTTTTTGGAGTAAGAAAAGATGAG
>JAQAZR010000161.1:0-3775 GCA_032127235.1 Deltaproteobacteria bacterium | reverse complement strand
ACCGGTCGGAAACGCGATCACCCCCCCGCGTTCAAGGATTCGGACCGCCGTATCGATCAGGTCGGCTTGGGGGTGCAGCGGGTCGATCGCGCCGATCTTAGGTGTAATTTTCAAGTTTCAGTGCTTTTTCCGCGACCTTGGCCGCCATCTGCACCTTGTAATCGGCCAGTTTGTCAGCCAGGGCCGGGTCGCCGACCGCCAGTATCTGAACGGCCAGTATGCCGGCATTCACCGCGCCGGGTTTGCCGATGGCAACCGTTGCGACCGGAATGCCCGGCGGCATCTGTACCGTCGACAGCAAAGCGTCCATGCCTTGCAAAGCGGAGGAATCGATCGGCACACCGATCACCGGCAGGGTGGTATGGGCCGCCATGGCACCGGCCAGATGCGCGGCGTGCCCGGCACCGGCTATGATCACCTTGATCCCCCGGTCCCTGGCAGACTCGGCAAACTCGGCCGCGCGCCGGGGGGTCCGATGGGCCGAGGCCTCAGTTATCTCGAAGGCGACGCCGAACTTGCGCAGGATCGCAGCCGTTTCTTCCTTGACACCCAGGTCCGAATCGCTCCCCATGACAATACCGACCTGCGGCCGAGCCTTCTCTCCTGCCCCGCTCTGCTCAGTTTTCAAAATCTGCCTCCTTCTATGTATTTCGCGTCCGCTGCGTGCAAACCCGGCGTTGACTCCTCGTTGTCAAGTATGTGACGCGCCCGCCTTTCGAGCAGCTCCGATTTCATCCTGACCAGAGACGGGCGGTCGATCTGCGCTCCTTTGATGCCTCCTTCGAGAGCCATTTCAGATAGATAGCACTGACCGTTTTCGAGCAGCTGAAGGTCCAGATGGACATAAGGAAACCGGGCCCGTTCCATAACCGACCGGCAGAACTTTTGCTGGTCCGTGTCGATCACGAAAGGTCGGCTCGTTCCGCCGGCGGCGAGATTCATACGAAAGTTGTCCGGATTGTACCGGCTGTATGCCTCGACGAAGTCGCCCACGATGATGACCCGTACATCGCTGAAATGCGGCAAAAAAGGCTGCAGCACAAAAGGAAATGAGGACTTGTCAAAGGCTGCCAGGCTGTAGAGAACCTCGATGTTTTCCCAGTACCGCACACCGTGACCGCAGTGCAGGCGGTCTTCCTTGGTCACCACGGGACCGCCGCCCTGCCTATGATAGACGCCGATGGCCGCGATTAGGTCTGCTCGGCGCCGGATCACGCACGTAAGAGGCAGCATCCATTCATTGAGAATGTCAGCCTGGGCCGCCTTTGACGCATTGAGGGTCTGCGCCAGGGGCGCCGGCAAACAGTGAACACCTCTTTCCATGAGGTCGATCAGGCAGGTGCACCGCAGGGGACCGCAGGGAATTTTACCGATGTAGACATCGCCGGCTGCGAGCCGGTCATAGAGCTCCGATAGTTGCCTGCTGCCCCTGACGATCATTTCGTTCTCAGCCGCTGTTTTTGGGAAAGCCTTTACATTCGCCAAGGATTTCCAGATCGCCGCCGTCTTCGGGCTCACTCAAAAAGGCGATCGCCTTTTTGACGGCGAAGCATCCTTTCCGACTGTCTCGCGAAGGCTCGGAATAGATGGCCAGGCCGAGTTTTCACGCCTTGCCGGTCGGGTGCCGCAACGCCCAAGATGGCGAACTGATTTTTTGTAACCGTTCACAGGGTTGCAAAATCCGATGCGCTCCAAACCACCTAATTGTAAGCGTTTACAGGGTGCCGCAGATGCAAGGCGTCGGGAGCGCAGACGTACTTTTGTACTTCAAGTGCCCGACAACAAAGCAGATGCGGTGCCCTGTGAACGCTTAGCGGCCTTCCAGACTCAGTTCGATTAACCGGTCCAGGAGTTGTCCGAACGGCAAACCGGCGGCGGCGGCAGCCTGTGGAAAGAGGCTGGTGGCCGTCATACCCGGAATCGTGTTGGTTTCGAGCACGAAGAGATCGCGGCCTTTCAGCATCAGGTCCGTCCGGCTGTAGCCCCTGCAGCCGAGGATCTCGTGGGCCGTTACCGCGTAGGTGCGGGCTTTTTCGGTCAAGTCCTCGTCGATGCGGGCCGGACAGATCTCCTGGGTGACACCGGCGGTGTATTTCGCTTCGTAGTCGAAAAATTCGTGGTTCTTGTCGGGAATGATTTCAATCAGCGGCAAGGCCTCGGGATCGTTGTTCCCCAGCACGCCTCCGGTGATCTCGATTCCGTCGATGTAAGCCTCGACGAGCACCGCAGTGTCGTAGGCGAAAGCTTTTTTAATCGCGCCCGGCAGATCTTTTTCCGACCGGACGATCGACATGCCGACACTCGAGCCGCCTTGAACCGGTTTGATCACCACCGGCAGCCCCAGCCGCGCGGCGATGCCGGCGGGATCGACCGTATCCGAGCGTTTGAGCGCCAGATAAGGCGGCACAGGCAACCCCACCTGCTGATACAACTGCTTGGACATCAGTTTGTTCATGGCGACGGCGCTGCCCAGTACCCCGGAACCCTGATAAGGAATGTTCAGCAGATCGAGCAGTCCCTGGACCGTACCGTCTTCGCCGAATGGGCCATGCAGGATGATCAGGGCGGCATCGATCTTCGGGGCGTCGGCGACGAGACGCTGCAGATCTGTTTTCGGGTCATAGCGGAGGACAGTGTACTTTTCCTTGTCGAGGGCCGCAAAGACCTGTTTGCCGCTGTTCAGCGACACCTCTCTTTCCGAAGAGATGCCTCCGGACAGCAGGGCTACGGTCAGTTTTTTCATGGCGCTTTCCTTCCTCTGGAATCGACCGCAGGCTCAGCGTTTAGTGCCCGACTTGGCTGCCTCGAGCCGGTCGATCATTTTTTGCTCGTAGTACTGGGGGATCTCAAATTCAATCGGTCCGCTGCGCATGCTGTTCAGTTTCAGGATCAGGAAGTTGAGTTTTTTAATGGTCCGGTATTTTTCGACCGTATCGCTCATGCCGCGCAGAAGGTCTTCGGTCTGAATGATTTCTTTTTTGAGCTCTATTTCAGGGGGGAGCATGTCGGCATTTTTCAGGATCTTGTAGGCCATGCGCAGTTCTTCCGGAATGTTGGCAAACTCGTCCGGTTTGAGCGGTTTACCGGCACCCTCGAGGTGATTGAACATCCCGCGCCGCTGCGCATCGCGAATCCGTTCTTCGACTATTTTGTCAAACCCTGCAAGCAACCGGATGTCTCCATAGGAAATTGCGGCCATCCATAGCAGTGTCCCTCCATAACCGGCATCTTTTGGCCCGGGCCGGTGTTCTCGTTCCTTGCAATCCTCGATCACGCCTGGGCGTGACTACGCCTCCGGTTGCAAGATCGCTGCGGCCTTGGACGAAGCCTAAGTGTACCATTTCTGGACGGACATGTGGTAATTTATAATACATTATTGTGCCCCTTATCAAGGGCCAATCAAGCCAGGCAAATACCGGTGCGCATTAGAATCAAGATCGATTCCGGTCGACACACAATTATAATTTGACCCTTCGGGCTTTATTTTGTTACACAGAACAACCAAAACCGCCCCGAAAGGAACTTTGGCTGCATGAAAAAAATCGCATTCGCCGGCACCGACGGCCGGACAGTTCTGTCGGCCCTGATCGTCTCCACTGCTAAAAGTGATGTAAATCCTGAAGTCTATCAGGGTGTGGTCGTGCGCGGCACCCCGGCGATGCCCAAATTTGCCGAACTGATGAACTGGCCGGTTGACTTCATTCCGACCGCCAGCAACTCGGTCGCTGACTATGCCGAAAGCCTGATCCGGGCGATGCGGGCGGATGAAATCGAC
>JAQAZR010000160.1:0-8754 GCA_032127235.1 Deltaproteobacteria bacterium | reverse complement strand
GAGTGATGACGGCTATTACAGCGTTTCCCAGCTTCAAGCGGTCTTGAAATTCCTGCCCGGAGACGGCTGGGCCATAGGCACTTCGCCGATCATGAATTACGACTGGAAAGCCGAGGAATGGACTGTCCCCCTGAACCTGACTGTGAGTAAAACTGTCATGTTCGGAAAGATGCCCGTCAAGATCGAACTTGAGACGAACTATTACATTGCACAGCCCGACTTGTTCGGACCAGAGTGGCTGATCGGAATCAACATCACACCAGTTGTCCCGAATTTCATCGAAAATTGGATCAAGGGGCGGTAGTTTAGCGGATCTATGTGATCGTTAAAAGACAATCCCAACATGAGAGGAGAATCGACATGAAGAAAAAAGTGGGCCCATTGGAAGAAGCCAAACAGGGTAAATCGGGCATCACGCGCCGCGAGTTCTTAGGCGCGGCGTCCGCGGTGGCCGTGGCGGCCAGCATTCCTTCGATGGCCTGGGCGGCGACCGGTGCAGAAGACTTTGACCTGGTGATTCTCAACGGCCGGGTCATGGACCCGGAAACCATGTATGACGCGGTAGCCAACGTTGGCGTCAAGGACGGCCGGATCGCCGTCATCACACAGGACAAGATCAAAGGTAAGGAGACCATCGACGCCAAGGGGCTGGTGGTGGCGCCGGGGTTTATCGACACCCACTTTCACAATGACCGGCCCTGGGCCAACAAGCTGGCCCTGCGCGACGGCCGGACTACAGTTTTGGACCTGGAGATCGGCACCCATGGACCCTATATGGACCAGTGGTACAAGTCGCGGGAAGGGAAAAACCAGGTGAACTATGGTCAGGCTGTCGCCCATGAGTTTGCCCGAGCCGAAGCCCTCGACGGTTTCACAGGAGCTCAAGACGTTCGCAGCGCTGTAGAAAGCCGACATGGGAAGGGCTGGTGCTGCAGGCGGCCTACCCTGGAGGAAGGCAACAAAATCCTTCAACTTCTTGATGAGGGTCTGGCCGCCGGCGGCCTGGGTATCGGATCCACCCTCGGCTACATGCGCGACGGCGTATCTCCCCGGGAGTTTTTCGAACTGCAACGGCTGGCCGGGCGCTATGGCCGGCAGACCGGTGCCCATTTTCGATATACCCCCGGGACCGACACTACGGAGGCCAATGGCATCCAGGAGCTGCTGGCCAACGCGGCAGCGCTTGGTGCTCCGGCGCTGGCCTGCCATTTCAACAATCCCGGCTATAACCTGGTACACGAGCTGCTGGTACGGATGCGGGAGCGTGACATGAACGTATGGGGCGAAATTTACCCCTATGCTGCCGGCTCCACTGCGCTGAATGCCGTCTTTCTGGAACCCGAAGTGTGGGTCAAACAACTGGGTTATAAGTACGAAGATACTCTACAGGATGTTGCGACCGGCGAGTGGTACACGCAGAAGAGTCGCGAAGAAATGCTCAAAAAGGACCCCGTCCGTCCCATACTCGTCTTCAAGATGCCTGAGTCGGCAATCCTCGACTGGTTGAGGTTGCCGGGCGTATCGATCGTCACCGACGGTATGCCCATGCTCCCGGATGCCGATCTTACCTGGGACACCCCGTACGAGAAATTGCCCAACACCCATCCTCGGGTTTCCGGCAGCTATGCCAAATCACTTCGTCTGGCCCGGGAGAACAACATTCCCCTTATGCAGATAATCGCCATGTCCAGTTACAACTCAGCTGTGCCTCTTGGCAAAATGGGTTTGAAGGCAATGCAGGAACGGGGCCGTATGCAAAAGGGAATGGTGGCGGACATCACCATAATCGATCCTGAGAAGGTAACCGACAACGCCACTTACGAAAAGGGAACACTTCCCTCGACCGGCATCCCCTACGTCGTGGTCAACGGTATGATCGTCGTAAAGGACTCGAAGGTACTCAAAGGAGTCAACCCCGGCCAGCCGATCCGCTATGAGCAAGAAAAAAGCAAATTTGAACCGATCACGGTAGATGGCTGGCACAATACGTACTACGCCTCGCCCGTCGATTTCGGCGGCGGTGTGCCTGGTTCGCAGCCCACCAGAATGGATGCACCCGATGTACAGCCGGACACCCATGGGCATTAAGGGTATTATTCCAAACCGTGTCAGACATCATATTGCTGTTTGACGGCGTTGTTCGAATGCCGGCAAACGTCAGACCGCTTTTCACAAGTCTTTAGTGTGACAGCGATCATTTAAGACACCACTTCAATACGAAATTAGATATTTTCGGGAGAAGATGATTATTAAAATTTATCCCATGGTTTTTGTTATTATCGCACTGACGCTGGCGCCACACGCGTCTGCGGCGCTATACGATCTTGTCATCAACAGCGGCCGGGTGATGAACCCGGAGACGAAGTACGACAGGATCGCCAATGTCGGCATCAAAAACGGTACCATTGCCATCATCACAAATAAATCGATCAAAGGAAAGGAGACCATCGACGCCACCGGTCATGTGGTTGTACTGCGATTTATCGACATTCATGCCCTCGGTCAGAATATCGGCGATTGCCGCATATTATTGAAAAGTGGATCAAAAATGTGATTTGTCTTCGGGCAATAAGGTCTCCCGATTATTGCGATAGGTTATGATTTCAATGCCAACCAACGATTGGCCAGAGGAGGAGATGGAAAATGTTTAACAAAAATATCAATCGCCTGGTGAACCTTTTATGTATTGTCTCGGCGTTAATCCTTGTCGCTCAGGCCACATTCGCCCAAAACGCCAAACCATCGCCTTCCGATTGTGATGCCTACGCCCGCAATTATGCAGAACGATACAGCGGAAGCATGTTGGGTGGTGCAGCAAAAGGAGCGGTTGGTGGAGGAATTTTCGGCGCCATCATTGGTGATAGCAGTAAAACCACCAAGCGGGGAGCCGCTTTTGGAGCAGTTGCCGGTGGAGTCAAACGGGGTGTCAACAGCAACGAGCTGCGCCGCCGCGCCTATGATGACTGCATGGCAGGCCGGGTGCAATGGTAGAAAATGTTTATATAAGCCCAAAGTATAAAAAAAGGAGATCATTATGACAATTTCGAAGAGTTTGTGGGCAACGCTTTTTCTGGTGTTTTCACTCAGTGTCGGTTCAGTGGGTGTTGCTATGGGGCAAGAAGAGACTATCAAAGACTTGAACGATTACACCTGCAAGGATGTCATGCGCATGTCCGGCGGAGACCGTGATATGGCGATTGTGGGTTTTCACGCGTTTGTGTTGGGCAAGAAAGGCACCACTAAGTTTAACCCCCTAAAGCTCGGTGAGGCCACCGACCGCTTTGTGGAATATTGCCTGGACAACCCCAAAGAGAAAGCCCTGTCCGTGATGGAAAAAATGACAAAATGACCAATCGCCAGTCCCTATTTCGTCCCTGACGATTCCATCGTCAATGCCCTCCAGCTGGCCAGTTTGTGCGGCGTGGCCGTACGCATCCTGATTCCGGGCCAAAACCGATTTTGAGAGCGGCATTGTCGGATGGCTCGTTATGCTTTCCGGGAACGATGGTGTTTCATCGCCGACGGGCGATGATAGAGGCTACCTAAAAAACGGTTGTCGATGGAGTGTCGAAATGAGCAATGCGAATACCAGCCCCGATCCAGCCGAAGGTCCCACAAGTCCGAAGGTTCCCTTTGCGGATGCCTGGCGATTCATCGTCAAGGTGGGGGTGTCAGCCCACAAATACGGCGCCACCGCAAGCCGACTGGAGATGTTCCTCGTGGGCCTTTCAAAAAAACTGGGCTATCAGGCCGACCCCGTCTGAAATCGTGTTTGTCCTGCGGGAAAGCCTCGATTTGCCTCAGCGCGTCGAGGTCATCGCCACGCCGGCTCCCAATCTCGATCTCGACAAGCTCGCCCGGCTGGGTGACCTTCTGAATGAGGTGGACGCCGGAACCGTGTCGCTCGCAGACGCGTCTGCTCGTATTGATGCCATCGAACGGATACCGCCCCCGTGGGGGGGACTTGCGAGCATGATCGGCTATGCCCTGGTAGGGCTGGGACTGGCACCGATTCTGGGCGGTGGCTGGCCCGACACGCTGTACGCAACGGTATTCAGCATGCTCGTCTACGGCTTGGTCGTGCTCTCGGGACGTATCGGAGCGGGGGCGTATCGTAGGCTGAGACGCCAACCGTGACCTGGGCGCTCTATGATTCGCGCGAATATTTCGATCGGCTTCTGGCACCGATGGGCGCAGATCAACTGACAGCGTTGTCGCAATCGGGATGGGATTCGACTCGAGTCTTTCGTGTGGGCGTAAAAAAGATGAATCGCTTGCGAAACAAGGAATATCAGGTCGGTTATGGCATAGACACGCCCACTAAGTATAACGATTTCATTGAGGCCCTCAAACTCATTAACGAACTCGTCAGGGCGGGCTTGGTCGATCTGGCTTATGGTGCAAAAAGCAGCAAGGTGGCGGGAAATATTCCGCTCGACAAATTGAACACGAGGGCGATCCCCGAGGGTCTGGCGTATGGCCTGCAATTCATGACCCGTGACGACCCGAACGTGTTTGAACCGCTCAAGCTATTCAAGCCGTTGTTTCTTCGTTTTTCGAAGCGATCGGACGATGATCCCCGGGCCAAAAGGCTGCGGAAATTGTTAAATCTGGATCCGGCAAAGTATTCTTTCGGTATCGTAGATACGGCGAGTTCAGGCATAGAACAGCTGCGCACTGAATCGGGCCAGATCAGCCAGGTATATGAGCCCGGGAGGGAACTTGCCGAGATTGTTCTTAACAACCGATCAATCTTGGAAGTGCTATTCTTTGCCTCTGCCTATGTGCAGGTGCCCGAAGCGCATTTGTCTCGCGGCTATGTAAGCGACCCTACTCTTAGTGATGGCGATTGGCTTCATATTCTAGTTTCCCCGAATGTTCCTTCAGACGCCTGGCTTAAGATAAAATACCGTGGATATTGGTTCTACATTGCTTCAAGTGATTTAACATCCAGAATATCGTTCGCGCTCCTCAATGCACTCTTTGAGTCAGTCGTGGGCAATGTTCCCGGTGCAAAACCATTGCTGACGCTGCCAGTGAAGTGAAAGAACCTGTTTTCTCAAAGTGGCAACACTGCTGATGGGGTTGCTTTCTTCTATTACTATTCGTCCAAGCACCATTGGTCGACCTTAGGATGACCTTAACCCGGACGATCATCGTGGCATTTCAGGCATCGATTGCGGCCACCGTCATTGACTTTCTAAGGCAGGCGTATAGCCTGAGATGTGTTGTTTATGACCTGGTCGCACACTATGGTGCCAGCCGTTAATCGCAGATGGGTACGAACTAACCATACGACATGCCTCATGTTTTCACATTCATTATGATGACAAATATCTTCTTAGCCATGCTGGTCATGTTGGCGACCACTGTCATGCATCTTGCCGGAATCAGCCTGGTCGCGAGACTGGTCAAAAAACATGCCGATCACTGGCGGTATCGACATCCATTCATCCGGGCACGAAAAACCGGTGGAGTGGTCTTACTGATGCTGTTTTTCAGCTTTGTGGAGATAGCGGTATGGGCGGGCGTCTACCTGCTGGTGGGAGCTGTCGAAAAATTGGAGGCCGCACTCTATTTTTCCTTGGTCACCTTCACTACCCTGGGATATGGAGACGTGCTGCTTGACGAACGCTGGCGACTGATGGCCGCATTCGAGGCGGCCAATGGGATCATCATCTTCGGAATGACCACGGCCGTGGTTGTCGCTGTCGTGCAGCGAGTCTATTTTGCCGATGCGTCCGGCTGAAAAAACGATTGAAATCAGACACAGATTGGAAAATTCAGAGAGAGGAGAATTATGAAAAAGATCATTCTTGCCACGGTATGTATAGTCGTCGTGTCGATGATAGCGATATCTGCGTTTGCCGCGGAGTATGATCTTGTCATCAAAAGCGGCCGGGTGATGGACCCGGAGACGAAGTACGACAGGATCGCCAATGTCGGCATCAAAAACGGTACCATTGCCATCATCACAAATAAATCGATCAAAGGAAAGGAGACCATCGACGCCACCGGTCATGTGGTCGCACCGGGGTTTATCGACATTCATGCCCACGGTCAGAATATCGGCGATTACCGCATGCAGGAAGCCCTGCGCAAGATGTGCCTGATGCCCGCCCAGACACTTGAAGGTTTCGTCCCCCAAATGAAGACGAAGGGCCGCCTTCAGGAAGGGATGGATGCCGATATCGTGGTCTTCGACCCCGAAACCATCAGCGACGTCGGAACATACGAAGCGCCCAATCAGCCGGCGGTCGGCGTGCAGTCACTGCTGGTCAACGGCACCCTCGTCGTTGCCGACGGCAAGCTGGTTCTCGATGCCGCTCCGGGCCAGCCCATACGGCGGCCGATAAAAAAACAATAAGCGGGAGGATGGCAATGTGATTGTCAGAGCTATTACCGAATGGGAATCCGGACAAGAACTTCATCGTGATCATGAAAGACGGGAAGATATACAAAAGCACAATAAATTGAAAAATGCAGCCGTTTGCAGACACAATTGTTGTGGTGCTTAAAAAAGCCCCTATACCCCACCAGTGGGGGCAATCCAAAGAAGGGGTGCAAGTTGAGCAAGATTATATGCATGGGGCTCGTTTGTCTGCTGATGCTCGTAGTCCTTTGGGCGCCCTCGGCAATGGCCCAATCGTCCGAAACGAAGACGAGACCGGATGCCACCGAAGCGTCGGATCAGGGCAATGTTTCCATACTGGAGGGGCCGAGCAGTGTCGGCGGGCAGCTGGACAAGGACCGGAAAGCCAAGGGAGCTTTCTACCCCTTGCCGCGTCTTTCAGAAAGATATTTTCGATTCAAGAATCGGGTCGAAGAAGAATACGGATTCAGCTTCGGGTTCGACTACAACGCACTTTTTCAGGCGGCAAGCGATAGCCTGAGAGAAGACAAGGCGGCCGGCGGCGTTTTCCGGGCGTACGGTCAATGGACCCTTGTCGGAAAAGACTCAGAAAATACGGGGACACTCATATACAAGGTGGAAAACCGCCACAGCCTGGGTACCGACATCGCTCCCAGAGGCCTGGGAAGCGAAATCGGGTATGCCGGACTGACGGCCGTGACGTTTTCCAGCATCGGCTGGGCCCTGACGAATCTGTACTGGAGCCAGCATCTCCTGAACAATCGCCTGGCCTTTGTGGGTGGTATCGTGGACGTCACCGACTACGTCGATGTGTATGGTCTGGTGAATCCATGGACCGATTTCAACAACTATGCTTTTACCACCAACCCGACCATCCCTGCACCCGACCAGGGTCTGGGCGCGGCCATGCGCGTGATGCCCATGGGAAACTTTTATATCGTCGCCGGCATTGCCGATGCCAACGGTGATCCCACCGACATTGGGGATAGCGTCAATTCTTTCTTCAGCGAATCCGAATTTTTCACCCACATCGAGATCGGCTGGATATCCTCCTGGGAAAGACGGTTTTCCGACAACATCCATCTGACCGCCTGGCACGCCGATGAACGCCAACAAGCACAGGTGCCCAACGGGTGGGGCGTGGCCTTTTCCTTCAGTCGATTGTTCGCAGACACCTGGGAGCCGTTCTTTCGCGCCGGATACTCAGAAGACGGCGGCGCCTTGTGGGATCGTTCGGTCAGTGCCGGTTTCGGTTACTATCCCGGCAAGAAGGGTGATGTTTTGGGCGTAGGGCTGAACTGGAGCCGCCCTGACGAGGACGTCTTCGGCCCGGGGCTGGACGGCCAGTACACGGCCGAAATCTACTACCGGTTCCAGGTGATGAAGGTGTTGACCGTCACACCCGACGTGCAGCTAATCATCGATCCGGCCCTCAACCCCCAGGAAAGTTCAATTTGGGTCTTTGGCTTGCGAGCAAGACTGGCACTATGAGGCGAAAGATGATTTACTTTAAAATAGCGGCGAAAGATGATTTACTTTAAAAAAAAAGAACAACATGACGGTGAAAATCGTACCCAAAGATGAGCTAGTCAATGCAATAGGGACCAAGCTTGAACCAACCCCATGGATTGAAGTTTCGCAGGAACGCATCAACGCCTTTGCCGAGTGCACAGGGGATCACTACTTTATTCATGTTGATGTAGAAAAAGCGAAACAAACTGATTTGGGTGGAACCATTGCTCACGGCTTATTGACGCTGGCGTTGCTACCTAATATGATGGAAAACTTTATAGTACCTGAGAATATGGTACATGGTCTGAACTATGGGTTTGATAAGGTTCGTTTCCTGTCCCCGGTACACTCAGGTAAACGGGTACGCGTGCACGGCGATGTTCTGGATGTCAGGTGGAAGGAAGAGAACCACTGCGTGTTCAAGGTTGGTATGACCGTTGAAATTGAAGGTGAGGAAAAGCCAGCACTGTACGCCGAATGGATTAATTACTTTATTACCGAATGAGTTCGCTCACCCGATATTACAGGAGATATTAATTACAATTCATCATCTAAGGAGGATATAACCATGACCAATACTTCAAAACTTCCGTTAGACGGCATTCGCATTCTGGATTTCTCGCAGGTCGAGCTTGGCCCCGCTGCCACTCAAATGCTTGGTGATTTTGGTGCCGATGTTATCAAGATCGAGCGCCCGGGTGTGGGTGATCTGAGTCGGAATGTCTTTGGTGGGATTTCTGAGACTGCCCGGATCTTCTCCGCGGCGGGTCTCCACGGATCGCTCTGTCCGGACTCGGTCGTTTTCCGCTCCACCCGGCGGTGATGCGCCCTCAAGCCCCCCCAGTCGACTTCAGATCTCCAAACCTCCA
>JAQAZR010000159.1:0-15053 GCA_032127235.1 Deltaproteobacteria bacterium | reverse complement strand
GAGAGAACGACGCGAAGATATTCTCCTTCTGGCCAATCATTTCGCGGCGCGCATGTCTTTTGAACTGGGACGGGAAAGTATCGCGCGTTTCAGCGGCAAGGCCGCCCGGGCTCTCGAAGAGTATTCATGGCCGGGCAACATCCGCGAACTGAAAAACGTCGTCGAACGCGCTGTCTACCGTTCGGACGCCTCTGTTGTGACCACAATAACTTTCGATCCCTTTGATAATCCGTTTGAAACCCGGTCTGCCGATCCCTCACCTGCAGCCACACCAGACCAAGCCGCCGATGCCGTTCGGGTGGCAAAGCCAAAACCCTTCAAAAAGGCGATCCGTGAATACGAGCGGCAACTCATGAAAGAGGCCTTGCAGGCAGCGCAGTTCAATCAGAAAAGAGCCGCCGCAATGATGGGCTTGACCTATCATCAATTTCGAGGACTGTACCGGCGGCATCGTGCGCACCTTGCATAGGCTTATGGGCCCCTGTGTCAGGGAGGAAAGAAAATTTCCAGAAATCCCCTGGGGAGGACACGAGATTCTTTTACCGGCGGCGTTTATATGGTGGAGTCCTTCCGAACGAAACGATGTTTTTCTGCGGGGCGAACGCTATGCACTGCGTCGTGAGAATTGGGCGGCGGCCGCCATCCGGCCGGCCGGCAATTGGTCTGCCAGCGAAAGTCGGTATTTCGGCCGCCACTTTGTGGTTTTCGGTCGGCTGCCGGATATCGATACCGGTTAGAAAAGAGGTGATTAGAAAATGTCGTTGCTCAACGACTCTTTGAGCATGTTGGCGGCAATCTTGTCGGCCCGTATGTCGTATGTGCCGTTTTCGATCTGCTGCTTCAACGCGGCGACTTTGTCCTCACGGATGTCGGGCAGGTCCTGCAGAGCTTTCTGGGCTTTTTGCAGGTCCCGAGCGCTCTGGGAGAGTTCGACACTGTCCTCGCCAACATTGGCCCGCCCCTTTTCACCCTCGGTTTCGGCTGCCTGAGCATTCTGCTGAACCTGGTTGATATACGGGTTTATTTGAATCGGATTCTTTTCCGTGATTTCCATTGCAGGACTCCTTTTTATCCGATTGGCTCGACCATCGGATCCTGTTGCCTAATAATTAGTTCCTCCGGGGTCGCGCCGCGAGATGCACGACCGCCTGCATTTGTTATCGGTCGATTCCCGCAGGGCTTTAGCGAATTTTTTAACAGAGGTTATTTTTTTTGATGAAGACGGATCAATCTCCGCCGTCTTTCGTCTCAAGTCGACGGGAACCGAAGATCGGAACGTCTATCTTCAAGGCCGTGTGCCGTGCCTTGACGGTATGGACCCGGCTGTCTTCCGTGATTTCGAAGGCTTCCAGATATTTTCGAGTCTCAAGTTCGCGCAGACCGCTCAGCACCTGGGTTCGAAGCCGGCCGGGTGTTTGTTGAGTGTCGAGATTGACGGAACGTGCCAGGCGGTGGAGGTCGATCGATAGCGTCTTTTCGTATTGGCCTTGAAAAAAACGGTAAAAGGCCTTGCTGACGTCGCCTTTAAGTCCGGACCGAAAGCGCAGGTCGATGTTGGTCACAAAGCTCTCGGCATACATTTCGATAAAATAGGGATTCACCGCAATCCGAACGATTCCGCTTTCGCGGTCCAGGTCTCCGAAGCTGAGGATCGAACCGGTCATCTCCTTCAAGCAGCGCTGTTTTTTGCCGCTGCCGCTTGTCAGCTCCAAGTCGATACGGGTTCCTGCCAGACGCTGAATGCTTCTCCAGATCGCCGTGAAGTTGGCCGCGGTGGGGGTAACGCCGGCGATGCCACTCAGTTCAACTAGTGTTGATTCGAACGCCTCATTCTGGTAACGGCTCATCAGGCTCAGGAGACAGAAGAGCACGGTCTCGTCGAAGATTACCAGCAATTCGCCCACCACCCGCATCCGTCCCCAGGCATTAACATCGCCTGAATCGAGCCGGACAAGCGGCCAGTCTTTCGATTTCGCTCGGTTCTTGAAGTGAAAGGGAGAGACCCGGGTCAACATCGTCGGCATGAAACTGAAAAACCGTTGAACCGGCGGTTGGCGGCTGAGGTGCCTGTCGACGAACAGGGCTGCCTCCCGGATCATTCGACGGCCGATGAGCTGCTTGTCCACAAAAGAGAGGGTGCCGGTTGTTTTGTCAACCGGAGAAAGAGGAGGATCCGGTGGCGTTTTCATTTATGGTCCCGTACCATTTTGTTGATCATTTTAAGCATCATAGAAGAAATTCGGTAGTGTGTCAAACTCGCGTCGTGTCTGCCAAAAATTCTTCATGAATGAATTTAAAACTCCAAAATCCCAGGTTCTACCAAACCCTTCTTGTTGCTCGATTCAATCCGGCAAGACGGGACTGATGCGGTCAAACAGTTGATCACTTTAAAACCCGGTCACTCGGCTCCATGTACAGGTTCACCGAGAAGCGCTGCGGCTCTGCTGCCGCCTTTTTGACCTGGATTTTTTTTCATGCCGTATTAGATTAGTACGAAATAAGGTGGGGCCTCCGCCCGGATAAGCGGTTTCGATAGACGGTTGAAACTCGCCGCCAACGGGCTCTAAACCCGGACCAGTGCCGTCTTCAAACAATGAGTTCGGATGCAACTCGAAGATCGTGCCTTCCAAGCGGCATCGGCATTGGGTCCGGTCCAAGACCCCAAGGCGACTCAGACAGTCAGCCGCTTTTCGCAACCGCTCATCCGGACTCCGGCGCGTCATTATCATGCACCGTGGCTGCGGCCATGAGCGTTTAACACCTATATGGTATCGGCCAGTGAGATGACCCTTAATCACTCTGAACAGAAAGGAGTCTGCCATGTCAAAAGCGATTGTTATCAGTCAAACCGGTGGTCCTGAGGTGCTACGGTGGGTCGATTATGACCCCGGACAGCCGGGCCCCGGCGAAGTTCGACTCCGCCATGAAGCCGTTGGGTTGAATTTCATCGATGTCTATCATCGCACCGGTCTTTATCCGCTGCCTTCCCTGCCGGCCGTACCGGGCATGGAGGGCAGCGGTACGGTCGAGGCCGTGGGTGACGGCGTTACCGAAGTGGCTGCGGGTGACCGCGTGGCTTACGCCGGCCTGCCGCCAGGGGCTTATGCCCAAGTGCGCCGGATTCCGGCCGACCGCTTGGTTAAACTCCCGGAGAGCATAACGACACATCAAGCGGCCGCCATGATGCTGCAGGGGATGACAGCCCGCTATCTGCTGCGCGGTTGTTTTGACGTTAAAGCCGGAGAAACCATTCTGATCCATGCGGCTGCGGGTGGCGTGGGATCAATCGTCTGCCAGTGGGCCAAGCACCTCGGCGCCACCGTGATCGGCACGGTCGGCTCGGAAGAAAAAGCGGCCACCGCCACCGCCAACGGCTGCGATTATCCGATTCTCTACACAAAAGAGGAGTTTGTCGCGCGCGTCAAGGAGATCACGAACGACCGGGGCGTCGACGTGGTGTATGACTCCGTGGGTCAGGCAACCTTCATGAAGTCGTTGGATTGCCTGCGGCCCTTGGGAACAATGGTGAGCTTCGGGCAGTCCTCCGGACCGGTCGCGCCGCTCGAGCTCGGCCTCTTGTCGGCCAAAGGGTCTTTGTTTCTGACCCGGCCGACATTGATGACCTACACCGCGAAACGGGAAGATCTACTGATCCATGCACGGGATCTCTTCGAGGTCGTCGGAAAGGGGGTTGTCAAGGTGGAAATTCGACAAACATATCCGCTGTCCGATGCAGCCCGGGCACACCGTGATCTTGAAGGCCGCCGGACAACCGGATCGTCAATTTTGCTGCCGGAATAGATGGGCCTCGCACACCGCGGGCAGACGATGCCGGCACCACAGCGGCGGTTTGAAACGAAAACTCCCGTCAAAACGGCAGGTGCTGCCCCACGCCAGCATCGGTTGGCGGATGCAAGCGAATTGTTTCGTTTTGGTTCTTTATACAGTTTTATTGGTGAACTACCGGAGGTTGCGAAACGTCCGCAGTGCCGGTCGCATTCACGCTAAAAAGAGAGTTGAGTGTCTGCAGCATGTGCAGCGGATTCGCGTTGACCCCATTGACCTTGACACCCCAATGCAGGTGCGGCCCGCTGACTCGCCCGGTGGCGCCGGCAAGTCCGATTACCTGGCCCTTTTCGACCAACCGGCCCGGGGCGACGTCGATGCGGCTCAGATGAGCATAGGTGGTGAACAGCCCGCTGCCGTGGTCGAGAATAACGATGTTGCCCGAATAAAAAAGGTTTTTCGCCAGACCCACGATGCCGGTATTGGCAGCGTAAATCGGGGTTCCGGTTGCGGCCCTGAAGTCGACCCCGCCGTGGTAACTCTTCAACTTGCCGTTCAACAGACGCCGGGTTCCATAAGGACTCGTCACCAGTCCATTCAGGGGACGCTGAAACGATTCGTCCCAGAGTCGCTGCGGACGGCTGGCGGCGTAAACGGCTTTGACTTCTTCGCCTTCCCGCTTGATCCGTTCCACGTCCTCCGGCGCCGGGGTTACGCGACTGGGGGTGACTTGCAACTTTTCCGATTTGAAGCGGCGACTCAAAATTTTCAGCGAAACAGTGAGTTCGCGGTGTCCTTTGCGGTCACTCCATTCCAGGTTGATGGTCTCTGTCCCGGGTTTGCTGTGGTAAGGAATAGCAATGAGCCCGATCAAAACGTCACGGCCTTTGCGCGGATGCTCAAAAAGCGGGATGAGAGTGTCGTGAAACCGGAGCCGGATGCCGTTAACCGGCTGCTCCGGGCGCCGGATGGCGATTTCCATCACCGCAACATCACCCACGGCGGCGGCTTCAGGGACCAACCGGAAACCGAGAGCGAGGCCGTCTTCGGTGCCGAGAGTCGCGGCTAAGGCTGGAATTCCGCCCCAAACGACGATGGCCAAAAAACCGGCCAAAACAGGCGGAACCATTTTCCGTGCCACCGCCCATAATCGATAAGATTTTAAATTGTGCAAAGCGGATCAGGTCTCCATAGATTAAGTTCGCTCACAACGAAGAGCCCACCTTTCTTCCGGCTCATGTTTTGGGTTCCTTGTTACAAGGCGCGGTCCGCAAGACGGACCGGTCGGTTGCGATCGTCTTTAACCGCGGCCGGTTGCCGGCGGTCGTCAAGACAATGCCGCAAAGAATCAATATGATGCCCGGAATATGATACGCTTGCAGCCGTTCACCCAGAAACACGAAGGCCAACGCGATGCTGAAAACCGGCATGAGGTGGACGAAAATACCGGCTCTGTTGGCCCCGACGGCAGCCACGGCCTTGTTCCAGAAAATATACGCCAGGACCGATGCGAACAGGGCGATATAGAGTACCGCACCAACTGTGCCTTTGTCGACCATGAAGGCGGCGCCGCGGGTAATTTCCCAGAAATAAAACGGGCTCAAGAACAACAATCCGGCTGCGATGATAAATCCCAGAAAACCGATCGGATCCAGATGCGGGGGGCGTTTGCGAAGCAGAACCGAGTAAACGGCCCAACTGAGGGCTGCCGCCAGGGTCCAAAGGTCGCCCCGGGAAAACCGGATGCTGAAAAGCATGGTTGGCTCGCCGCGGGTGATGATCCAGATCAATCCGGCAAATGACAGCAGTCCGCCGAGGCACTGCAGGACGGATATTTTTTCCCTGAAACCGATCCACGACACGAAAACGATAAAGACTGGAGTGAGTGAATTGATCAAGACCGTGTTGATGACGGTGTTGGACTGCAGGGCCAGGTAAATGAAGGTGTTGAAATTGGTGACCGAAAGGATCGCCAGCAGACACAATAACTTCCAGTGCCGCCGGATCAAAGCCCTTTGCCGCATCATCGGCCGCAGGGCGAAAGGGAGCAGCAGGGTCAGGGCGACGGCCCAGCGCCAAAACGCCAATGAAACCGGCGGGACAACACCATGTATCCCCCTTCCAATGACAAAATTTCCCGACCAGAACAACACGGTCAATGTCAGCAGTGCGTAAGGCATGATGGCTGCATTGATCTTAAAATAGACATGGTTTACCCATTGTAAAACCGCTATTATGTCGGTTGCGCTGTGGACCAATCGCTTTTTCAGACCGCCCGTACAGGAAAACAGGAATAACAGTGCTGAAAACCAACCGTCACACTCAACCGTTCATTACACTGGACCGGATAACGATTCGGGTCAAGGACCGTCGCCTTTTCTCGGGTGTCAGCTGGGAAATCGCCTCCGGCCAGCACTGGGCGGTCATTGGACCCAACGGTGCCGGCAAGACATCCCTGGTCAGGGCCCTTGCCGGGCAGGTGCCGGTCGTCGATGGTAAAATTATATACCATGACCCGGGTCTGGTGCCGTCCGCCGTCGGTTATCTGTCGTTTGAATCTCACCAAAACCTGATTGCCCGGGAAGAGATCCGGGATGATTCCCATTTTTTCAGCGGCGATTTCGACAGCTTTCTTTCCGTTCGGCAGCACTTGCTGTCGGTCGTGCCGTCTTCGGATTTTCAAACCTCGGCTCTCGATCAGGTCGGCGAACGGCTGGATATCGCCGGGCTGCTCGACAGGCCCGTGCGCCGGCTTTCCACCGGTGAAATACGCCGGGTGCTCATGGCCCGCGAAATCCTCAAATCACCCCGCCTTCTTATCCTGGATGAACCCTTCGAGGGGCTGGATACGCAGGGGCGCCGTCGAATAAAGGCCCTTATCAGGGCAACGATCAAAGGGCAGATCCCGGTTATTCTGGTCACCCATCGCCTGGCCGAGATTCCTTCCGCCGTGAGCCACATCCTGGCGGTTAAGAACGGCCGCATCGTGTACCAGGGGAAACGCCCGGCAACATTGAACCGACAAGACCTGGAGCGCTTCTACGCACCTGAAAAACGGCACGAGATCGCATTGCCGGTGCGCCCGCAGTCCCGGGAAAGCGGCCGCAGGGCGGCCGGGCGGGTGCTGATCGACATGCAAGGGGTGACAGTGCGTTACGGCAACGTGACGGTACTCGACAAACTAAGCTGGACCGTAAGAGCGGGTGAAAACTGGGCCATCGTCGGTCCAAACGGTTCGGGCAAAACAACCTTGCTGAGCCTCGTGGCCGGCGACAACCTCCAGGCTTACGCCAATGCAATCGAACTTTTTGGACGCCGTCGGGGTTCCGGTGAAACCATCTGGGACATCAAGCAGCACCTCGGCCTGGTCTCGGCCGAGTTTCAAATTCGTTACCGCAAACCGCTCCGCGCTTTCGAGGTGGTTGTGTCGGGATTTTTCGATTCGGTTGGTCTCTACCGTCAGGCTTCGTGCCGGCAGTGTCGAATCGCTTTGGCCTGGATGAAACAGCTGGGATGTGCCGACCACGCCAAACGGTTTTTTCAAAATCTATCGCAGGGAGAACAGCGGCTGGTTCTGCTGGCGCGGGCCATGGTCAAGTCGCCGCTGATGTTGATTCTGGATGAGCCGTGTCAGGGCCTGGACCGATTCGCCAGACGACGCCTCCTCGATATTCTCGATCGGATGGGGCGTGAAGCGGAGACGTGTCTGCTCTATGTGACCCATTACCCATCGGAGATTCCGGCTTGCACCACCCGCGTTCTGCGCTTCGAGATGTCGACAGCCGGAGGATATCGGGTTCGTCAGGAAACCCTCAACGGCAATCGGATGTGATCCTCGGCCGGCTCTTCGTCGATCATGCCGTTTTCCTCGATATCGGCCACAAACGCCTCAACCAGATCCGGACATAGCTCGTGGTTTGCCATCCGGCGCAGGATGGCAAACGCCTCGGCACAGGTTTTTCTTCTCTGATAAGGACGGTCGGTGGTGATGGCGTCGAAACAATCGACGACGCTGATGATTCTGGCGCCCAGCGGAATTTCATCGGACTTGAGGCCGCACGGATACCCGGACCCGTCCATCCGTTCGTGGTGGTAGTGAACGTAATCGAGCACCGGCAAAAGGCTGTCGATTCCCTCCAGCAGCGACACCCCGATGTCGGGATGCCGACGGACTTCCTCCAACAACTCCCCTGCCAACTGTTCGGTTTTATTGCTGAAGATGCGGTCACTGAGGCCGATTTTGCCGACATCGTGCAGCAGACCGCCGATGCCGATGTTCCCGATTTCTTCCGAGGGCAGTCTTAACCGGCGTGCGAGCCGCATGGCATACAGCGCTACCCGCCGGGCATGTCCCTCGGTATATTGATCTTTTGTTTTGAGAGCGGAACTAATGGCACTTAATCTTTGAAAATCGGAAGCCAACGCTTCCGAAGAGGTGCTTTCCATTTATTATCGTTTATCCGTTTTTTATAGAGTTCAGCCGCCTGACAGACGATGGAAGGTCTGGTTTTTCATTCCAGGCGCTTCAATTGTCACAAATCCATTTCTTCACGGTAAAGCCTTGCAAGCGGCGATGTAAATCAGTGGGTGTATAGAAAACGTCATACCGGTTGTCAACTCAAAAAATTCATATATTTTTTCAGGTAATGAGCGGTGTGCGAAATTCGTGTACGGTGAAGGATTTCGGCCGGTGATCCGGTCGTCACCACCCGGCCACCGGCATCGCCGCCCTCCGGACCCAAATCGATCACGTAGTCGGCCGATTTGATCACCTCCGGATTATGCTCGATAACCGCCACCGTGTTTCCGCTGTCTACAAGAACCTGCAGGACATCCACAAGCCGCCGAATGTCGGCCAGGTGCAGCCCTGTCGTGGGTTCGTCAAGGATAAAAAGAGTGCGACCACGGGCCGGTTTTGCCAGCTGTCGCGCCAGCTTCATGCGCTGGGCCTCACCGCCGGAGAGGGTGGGACTGGGCTGGCCCAGCTCCAAATAGCCGAGGCCGATGTCGCAAACAAACTGCAGCGCCTGTCGAATCACGGGCACGGCCGAGAAAAATTGAAGGGCTTCGGCAAAAGTCAGAGCGAACACTTCTGCAATCGACTTGCCCTTGAACCGCACCTCGAGGGTTTCACGGTTGAAACGGCTGCCGCCGCAGATGTCGCACGGCACATAGACATCGGGCAGAAAACTCATAGCGACCTTGGGATGGCCTTGACCCTTGCAGGCCTCACAGCGCCCGCCGGCGACGTTGAAGGAAAACCGGCCGGCCTTGTAGCCGCGGGCGCGCGCTTCGGGTGTTCCGGCGAAGAGCCTGCGGATGTCGTCTATAAAACCAACGTAGGAAGCCGGTACCGAACGCGGCGTGCGGCCAATGGGGCTGTGGTCGACTTCCAGCACCCGGCTCAAGCCCTTCCAACCGGTGATGTCGCGGCAGCCGCCGGCCGGGAGATGTTGCTTTCCGAGGCGATTGCGCAGTCCCTTGTACAGCGTTTCCTTCAAGAGTGAAGACTTACCTGATCCGGATACACCGGTTACACAGGTCAGTGTGCCGAGAGGAAAGCGGACGTCGATCTGTTTGAGGTTGCGGGCCGACGCGGCCTGCACCACCACGGCCGGCAGTTCTCGGTAGGGCCGCAGCCGGGCGGAAATCTGTCGCGGGTGCCCGTCGAGGCAGGCGCCGGTGACCGATGACGGTGCGTTTTTCACGTCATTGAGGCCGCCGATGACCACCAGACGGCCGCCTTCGCGGCCGGCGCCGGGACCCAGGTCGATGATGGTGTCGGCGGCACGGATGGTCTCCTCGTCGTGCTCCACTACCAGGATGGAATTGCCGCGGTCCCTCAGGGTTTTCAATGCGTCGATCAGAACGCGGTTGTCGCGGGGATGCAGTCCGATCGTCGGCTCATCGAGGATGTAGGTGACGCCGGTGAGGTTCGATCCGAGTTGGGTGGCCAGACGAACCCGCTGGGCCTCGCCGCCGGACAGGGTTTCTCCGCTGCGTCCCAGGGAGAGGTAGGAAAGACCGAGTCGGTTGAGGAGATCGAGCCGGATCCGTAATTCCTGGAGGATCGGATCGGCGATGGGCTTTTGCGGCGCGTCGAAGGTCAGTTCATCGAGGGTGCGGGCCAAGCGATCCGCCGGTTCCCGCACCAGGTCCCAGATCGTTTTTTCGCCGACCTTTACCGCCAGAGCCGCCGGATTCAGACGGCTGCCGCCGCAGGCGCCGCAGACCTCGGCCTCTGTTTCCGGGTCGTCGGTTTCGTTCACATCGACAACGCCCAACCCGTTGCACTTCGGGCAGGCGCCCAGCCGGCTGTTGAATGAAAACAGCCGGGGATCGAGCTTCACGACGCCGATACCGCAGGACGGACAGGTGCCGTGGACGCTGAAAATTTCTTCACTGCCCGCCGGATCCCATACCATCAGGCTGCCGTCGCCCTCCTCCAAGGCCCGGGCGACCAGCACATCCACCGGCGTCCGCCGATCCTTCAGTGTCCCGACCACCAGATCAATGGTGTGTTCGTGGTAGCGGCTCAGGCTCATTTTCGGCTGTAGATCATGCAGACCGCCATCGATGCGGGCGCGCGCATATCCTTTTTTAAGCGCCTGGGCGATCACTTCCTTGTGAAACCCTTTTCGCCCTGAGACTTTGGGCGCCAGCACCAAGGAGGAACGACCGCGGTAACGACGGCGGACTTCGGCCGTGATATCTTCGGCCGACCGGGCCGTCAACTGACGACCACAACCCGGGCAATGCTGTGTGCCGAGTTTGCTGAACAGCAGCCGCAGGAAATGATAGACTTCCGTCAGGGTGGCGACCGTTGAACGGCGGCTGGCATAGCTGACGCGCTGCTCGATGGCAACGGTGGGAGAAAGCCCGGAAACCAGATCGACATCGGGCCGCTCCAACACCTTGACGTATTGGCGCACGTAAGGCGCCAGACTTTCGAGGTAGCGCCGCTGGCCCTCGGCAAAAAGGATGTCGAAAGCCAGAGTCGATTTGCCGGATCCGGACACCCCGGTCAGAACCACGAGCTGATTGTGCGGAATCAAGAGGTCGAGATCTTTGAGATTGTGTTCGCGTGCACCCTTAAGAGAGATAACGCTCGCGTCGCTCCGCGGCACAAAATCGGCTACCGGTTCACCGATCTGCGGGACGTGGGGGACTGTCTTGAGGCGTCCGCGGCCTGTCAGATAGTGCTCCAGGTATCGTCCGGTATGTGAGGCGCGATTTACTGCAACCTTTTCGGGGGGCCCGGCCGCCACGACCCGGCCGCCGCCGTCCCCTCCTTCCGGGCCTAAGTCGACGACCCAGTCTGCGGTTTTGATCACGTCCATGTTGTGTTCGATCACCAGGACGGTGTTGCCTTCGTTCACCAGGCGTTGGAGGGCCTGAAGCAGGGTGGCGATGTCTTCGAAGTGCAGACCAGTGGTCGGTTCGTCGAAGATGAACAGTCGCCCGGTGCCGGCATCGTGTTTGAGGTACCGGGAGAGTTTGAGGCGTTGGGCTTCTCCGCCCGAAAAAGTGTTGATCGGCTGCCCGAGGCGGATATATCCCAACCCGACATCGGCCAGCGGTTGGAGGGCTTCACGTATGGCTACATGGCGCTTCGACGGCCGATCGAAAAACTGCAGGGCCGCATCGACGGTCATGGAAAGGAGGTCATCGATGCTGTGGTCCCGATAGGTGACGGCCAGGATTTCGGGTTTGAACCGCCGGCCGTTGCATTGCGGGCATGAGATGAAAACGTCCGATAGGAATTGCATCTCCACCTTTTCATACCCGTCCCCCTTGCAGGCCTCGCAGCGTCCGCCTTCGACGTTGAACGAAAAGTGGCGCGGCTCGAAACCCTTTTCGCGTGCGGCAGGCGTAGCGGCTAGTAGATGGCGAACCGGATCAAGGGCTTTGGTGTATGTCAATGCATTGGCCCGTGGCGTCCGTCCGATCGGTCGCTGATCCACCAGGATGACCTCCGTGAGGTTCTCCAATCCGGAGATCGACCGATGGAGGCCGGGCCGGGCCTCGGCCGCCCCCAGGAAACGGCTAGCGGCGCGGTAGAGAATGTCCTCGGCCAGAGTCGATTTGCCGGATCCGGATACGCCCGTCAGGCAGACGAACAGGTCGAGAGGGATGCGAACATCGATCGATTTCAGATTGTTGGCCGCGGCGCCCTTGACGGTGATCCATCGGCCGCGTTGAGGCCGGCGGCGGGCCTGCGGCAGGGGGATGCGCCGTACACCTCTCAGATACTGTCCGGTCAGCGAACCGTCGATCCCGGCAGTGGGGCCGAAGTACATGACCTGCCCGCCTTGTTCACCGGCGCCGGGCCCGAGGTCAATCAAGTAGTCGCTTTCGCGGATAATCTCCGGATCGTGCTCGACCACGACAACCGTGTTGGCTCGATCCCGCAGGTCTTTGAGGATGCGCGCCAGACGATGGGTGTCGCGGGGGTGCAGGCCGATGCTCGGTTCGTCCAGGATATAGAGGGTGTTGACCAGGGCGGCGCCAAGGGAGGAGGCCAAGGCGACCCGCTGCACCTCGCCGCCGGAGAGGGTCCGGGACTGGCGGTCGAGGGTCAGGTAAGCCAGTCCAACGTCTTTGAGGTATTTCAGTCGGTTGTTGACTTCTTCCAGGATCATTTGAGCGGCTTCGTCCCCCTCGGGTAGCTGAAGGTCATTGAAAAACGCGGCCGCTGCGGTCACATCCATCGCATAGATTTGAGCAATGGTGCAGTCGGCTAAACGGTAGAGGAGGGTTTCGACCCTGAAGCGCGTGCCGTTGCAATCCGGGCAAGCGTCGTAGCTCCGATAGCGCGATAGAAACACGCGCACGGGCATTTTATAGGTTTTGGTCTCCAGCCACTTGAAAAACCCTCTGATGCCATAATAGCCTTCGGTTCCCTCGATAATGAACCGTTTTTGGGATTCGTTCAGGCGTTGGAAGGGAATATCGACCGGAATCTTACTTTTGCGACAGAAGTCGATCAGCTCATCGTATTCGTGACGCGGGTTCGAGGGATTGCCCCAGGGCTTCACGGCCCCTTCGGCAATAGAAAGACCCGAATCGGGTAAGACCAGGTCCAGGTCGATGTCGATGGTGCGGCCGAAGCCGCGGCAGGTCTCACAGGCACCGATGGGGCTATTGAAGGAAAACAGGTTGGGCTGGGGTGGCGTGTAGCGCGTTCCGCAGTAGGCGCATTCCAGCGTGCTGCTGAAGGCCAGGTGCTTTTGGCGATTGATCCAGATATCCATCCGTCCGCCACCGAACCGGAACCCCAACTCGGCCGAGTCGATGACACGATTGCGGTCATCCGGCCGCAGTAGAATACGGTCGACCAACACAGGCAGGGTTTCCGCGGCCTCCTCCGGCTGCCACTCAGTCGTCTCTCGAATTTCCTTGCCGTCGAACCACCGGTCGAAGCCGATCCGTGCCAGTTCGGCCCGGATGTGCTTGGCCGGCAACGCTTCTGTGGGATAAGGAAAAGTCAGAATCACCTCGGCACCGGTCGGTTGCGCCCGCACTAGCTGCCATACGTTTTGCGGGGTTTCCGCGTGTACCGGCCGCCCGCACTCTTTGCAGTACAGTTGCCCGAGACGGGCGAAGAGAAGTTTGACGTAGTCGGTGACTTCCGTCATGGTGCCCACGGTCGAGCGTGAGGTGCGCACCGGGTCCTTGCGGTCAATGGCGATTGCCGGCGGGATACCCTCGATCTTGTCCACCTGCGGCCGGTCCATACGGTCCATAAACTGTCGGGCGTAAGGCGAAAACGTCTCGACGTATCGCCGCTGGCCTTCGGCGTAAAGGGTGTCGAACGCCAGGGAGGATTTGCCTGAGCCGCTGACACCGGTGACGACGGTGATCCGGTTGAGAGGGATCTGCAGATTGAGGTTCTTCAGGTTATTCTGACGAGCTCCGTGGATGTGGATAAAATTGTCATTTTCCATCAAGTACACATAAAACAGCGCCCTTGAACCGGCGCCGTCGCCCTTTTTTCAATTTGAATTTAAATAGTAAGCATGTGCGGCGGGGAATAAAGAGCCGCAGGCGGCTTCAAGGTGATTTCCGTTCGGAAGTGGTCTTTTAGGTTGATCGGTCCGAGGTTCCGGGTTCAGCGCAGCTGCTGGCTGCCGCCTCCAGTTTGATCAAAGAGGAAACTTTTAAACTTCCAGGATAATATTTTTAAAGATTGCTTTTCAATTGGGTATAGCACCATTGAGTTTCATATGAGCGTTGGTCAACCCTTTGAACGTTGAACCCAGAACGCGGAACCGAATTATTTCCTGATGCTGCGCGGCAGCAGCATCTGGTGCTGCGGGCAGATCGACCGCGGATTCTGGTAAGCGGCGCCGGCGAAGGCGATCAAATACCGGCGGATTTCGGTCATGGCGGCGACCTGGTCCACGAATCCCTTGTGGGCACAGTAGACAGGGCGTGAATTGTCGTAGTACTCCTGGACCATCTTGTTCATGTTCTCGATGACCTGGTCCAAGGGGCGACCGGCGTCTTTTTCTTTCACCAACCGCCGCGAGAAACTGGCGGCGGCGGCGGTTTCGCCGTGCATGACGTAGATTTCGGTAGTGGCGACTCCGAGGGTGAAGGCGTTGTGGCGGTTGGCCGTGGGGCCGCCCATGACGTAGTGCGCCGCCGCGGTCCCTTTGCGCAGGACCACCAGCATCATCGGCACGTTGGTCTGCTGGATCGAGTAGATCAGGGATTGTCCGAGACCGAGCAGTTCCGCCTTTTCGGCGAGATCGCCGACGTCGATGCCGGAGGTGTCCTGAATCCAGATAATCGGTACCCGGTCACGCCCGCAAAGAGTCACGAACTCGTTCATCTTGATCAGCCCCTGGCGGTAGAGCTTGCCACCGATGCCCGGATAGGGCGCATACTCCGGATAGTCCTCGCCCAGATATCCCTGGCGGTTGCCGATGAAACCCACCAGAAAGCCGTCCACCTTGCACAGACCGGTGTAGACTTCGGGGCCGTAATCCGGCCGGTATTCCATGTGTTCGCTGCCGTCCACCAGGCGTGACAGAACTTCATCGAAATCGTACATCTGTTTCTGGTTGAAGGGCACCAGGCAGTAGAGGTCCTCGCCTGCAAAACGGGGGGGTTTGGGATCGGCCACCCGGAAAAATTTCGGGTTGTAGGCCGGCATATCCCGCATATAGTCCTTGATGCCGTCGAGCACCTGGGTCTCGTCGTCGTAAACGTATCGGAAAAAACCGGTTTCATCATAGTGGATTTTGGTCGAGCCGGGCGGT
>JAQAZR010000158.1:0-3235 GCA_032127235.1 Deltaproteobacteria bacterium | reverse complement strand
AGAGAACGAACGCCGCTATCCGGCCGAACGCCGGGACGGCTGGCTGCGCGTCAACCGCTGGCAAAGCGTTTCTGTGTTCGACCAATAAAAACCGGCAGCCGGTTTTTCCGACGCTGACCGCTGACTGAAGGCAGGGCCTCGCCCCTGCCTTTTTTATTCCGATCGATCGATGACCACCCTTAAAAGGGGTGACTTGATGAAGCCCATGCGTCTCGAGCGAAGCGGGCGGTGGATTTCACCCACGTACTCGCATAGCAAAGCAGTGACCGTCAGCCTATCTGATGGTTTAAGGGGCTAATAAATGGAAAAGTGCTCGATCGCACTCGAATGGATTCAATAATTGAGGAGGGTCTCGCCACTGTCTCGTGACGCCCTGGAGTCAATCGCGTGAAAAGGGGTACCTGAAATGAGGGAGTTGTCGGTCTAAAAAGATCGAACGACAATAGAGCTTCGGGCAGGGCAACCGCTGTCAAGGGGTTCCGATTTTGCTTGCCATCCGGCCGGCAGAAGCAATTCCAGCAAAAACCCGATTCTGGCGGGTCGGGTCGCGCGACGAAAAATCATACCCGGGTTCAACAGTAGTTTTTTGGTCTAATAATCGTAATGATACAACTTGGTTTTGATCCGCCGCCCGAATTTCCCTTTGAGGCTGCGGCGCACATTTTCCTGCAGCGCCCTTGATTTGGTGTGGATAAGTGTATAGCCGTATTTTATATTTTTTTCAATTAGATCTGTTCGGTTCCTGAAGTTTGACTTTAACTTGAAGCCATTGGCCGTCATCTTGCGAAAGAGATTGACCTCCTTCCCGATTACCTTGTTTTTTTTCTTTTTGACGGCGTCGAGAAACGCCCTGCGTTCGGGGCGGCAGTCGGCGTAAGTGACGACCTTGCCCATGTGTCTGAGCAGATGACCGTCGCTTCCACCGGTGATGGCTTTGTCGAGATTGAATCCCAGCAGCGCACATTTGAGGTTCTGCTTCTTCAGATTGCCTGAATTAATCACCTCCACCCCGTCGACCATTTTAAATAGTTCCTGACGCCGCGCCTCCGGAAAATAGGTGTTGCACACACCGGTGTACACCGCGCAGCTGGGGTGGGGAAAAATGACAACCGACCTGTAATTGCGGGCGCGCGTGATGATCTCTTCCATCCTCAGGGTTGTCGAGCTCATGATGTCATTGCCCATGAACGGTTGGATCTCATGTGCGTAAAACTGCTGCAGGCTCTTGATATCATAAAAGTAGACAATAATATGGGCGCCTTCCAGAGAAGTAACTTCGATGCCGGGAATGCTGAGAACATCCTTGTAAGCATCGATTTCAACCGCGCCGTCAATGGCATTGTGGTCGGTGATGGCAATGCCGATGTTCAACTCCCTGGCATAATGGGCGATCTCTTCGATTGAATTCGACCCATCGGAATGTCGACTGTGGAAATGAAGATCCACGACCGTGTAATTTTTCGTCATTTCCGCAAGGTCCGGTTTTTCGAAACGGATTCTCTGGGTATTGTCGCAAACAGCACAGGTCATCAGGATCGGCCCCTTTCGATGAGGTTCAACGTGCGGGATTTACTCGCAATAAGCGTGCAGGCAGTAAGGGTGGATTTTCTCATAAACGGTTGATATTCTACAGCAAATCGCTTTCATTTGTCAAATGTTGTTTTGAGCCGACAGCGGTTCTCGGTAACCCTGTAAATGGAGCCGGGTGACCGGATTTTAAGGTGGTTGCGAATTGGATTCTTGACGCAACCTGCGAAGGTTGTTATAAATAACGATCCAAATCGAACCCAATTCAGACGCAACTAGACCCGCCACCGGTTATTTAGATGACAGTGAAGAACGGCTCAGACGACCCGGTCGAAGCCACCGGAAAGAAGAACCTGGAAAAAAACGGCCGCTATCGCATGACGCGGCAACGTGAAGTGATCCTTGAAGAAATCCGAACCGCCAAAGCCCACCCCAGCGCCGACGAAGTCTACGAGATGGTCCGCAAACGGCTGCCCCGCATCAGTCTGGGCACGGTCTATCGCAACCTCGAAATTTTATCCGAGCTGGGTGAAATACAGAAGCTCGAGCTCGGCGGCGATATCAAGCGGTTCGACTGGAACCCGAAAAAACACTACCATATCCGCTGCCTGAATTGCGGGCGCGTGGATAACGCGCCGGTTGCCCCACTGAAACAAATCGAGGACGAGCTCTACGGCGCTACCGTCTACACCATTTTCGGCCACCGCCTGGTCTTCGAAGGTCTTTGCCCGCGCTGCACCCGCGAGGCCGAAGCTTCCGGTAAGGACCTTTCGAATCTGCCCTAAGAACCGGTCAGACTCTTTTTCGACTGCTCGATGATGTCGACGAGCTGGCTGACCTTGGACGCCGGTTTAGTGCAGGTCAGGCGGTCGAGTTCTTCGGGCGCCAGCGTATCCTTTAGGTAGCGCAACACGTCGAAGGTCTCCCACCAGCAGTCGATGATCTTCCCGCAGGCCCGGCTATCCGCTTCGCAGGCCGTGCAATAATAAAAGGCGACAGGGCCCCCTAAGCGGGGGCACCGTCGGACGAGCTGTTTCTCAGCTTCATTCATAAACAGTCGCTCACCGGTCCTCTGTTACCGGCTCCTGAGGTGCTGAGGTTTGGGGTAGTTGGCTAAAATACTGGTATATTTTTCTTTTTCCGCATCGCTGAGCGCGAAGTCCTGAAGCTCGCCCGAAAAATACTTGTCGTACGAACCCAGATCGATCAACCCGTGTCCGCTCAAGTTGCACAGGATCACTTTTTCCTTGCCCTCTTCTTTGGCTTTCTTCGCTTCGTCGACCAGACAGGCCAAGGCGTGATTGGTTTCCGGCGCAGGGATAATTCCTTCGGTTCGGGCGAACAGGACGCCGGCTTCGAAGGCGGCCAGCTGCTCGACCGCTTTGGGTTCCAGCAGGCCTTCGTCGACCAGCTGGCTCACCGAGGGCGCCATCCCGTGATAGCGCAGACCGCCGGCATGAATCGGAGCGGGTATGAAGGTGTGTCCCAGACTGTGCATGGGCAGCAGCGGCGTGTAACCGGCGGTGTCGCCGTGGTCGTAGGCAAAGGGCGCCCGTGTCAATGTCGGGCAGGCGGCCGGCTCGACCGGGTAGATGGCGATGACTTTGCCGTTGAGCTTATCGTAGACGAAGGGATAGGCAATGCCGGCGAAATTACTGCCCCCGCCGGCGCAGGCGATGATGATATCTGGATACTCACCAATCTTTTC